>JAFAPG010000604.1 GCA_019247235.1 Acidobacteriota bacterium | reverse complement strand
CGTTTGCGAGCGGGGCATCCGTACTTTCGAAACCTATACACGCAATACCCTCGATGTATCCGCGATTCCTATCGTGCACAAACTCTCGCATTTACCGATTGCCTCCGATCCCTCTCACGGTACGGGACGGCGCGACAAAGTCGCTCCCATGGCGCAGGCTTCGGTAGCAGCCGGAGCCGATGCCCTGTTGATCGAGGTCCACCACAATCCTGACAAAGCCCTCTCCGATGGAGCCCAGTCGCTTTATCCTCAACAGTTCGCCGATCTGATGCAAGCTTTACGCATGATAGCGACGGCCGTGGGACGGGCATTGGCATGAGCATGGGCCAATGTGCGCTCCTGCCTTTCCGAAGGCGGTGAGCGAGTTTGACGGATGCCCATTCGCCAAATCACAATCGTCGGTACCGGCCTGGTCGGAGGATCTCTCGGGCTGGCCTTGAAAAAACACGGCTTTCGCGGAACCATCATTGGCTGTGACCGCGAGCAGGTATTGGTCACAGCCAAACGCTTGCGGGCCATCGATGCCGGAGTCCTCGATCCAGGGAAAGCTTGTCGCGGCAGTGATATCGTCGTCCTCGCCACGCCGGTAAGCGCAATTATCGATCTCATTGAGAAACTTGCTCCGGCGCTCTCTCGCACCACGCTAGTGACGGACGTGGGCAGCACGAAGCAGGCAATTGTTCAGAGCGCGCTCACGGCCTTCGGAACCGACGCCCCCAGGCGGTTTCTGGCTGGACACCCCATGGCGGGAAAGGAACATTCGGGCATTGAGTTCGCTGATTCCCAGCTTTTCCAGGATGCCAGCTGGTTCTTCACCCCGCTTGCGGGGCAAGACCCTAATCGCGGACGCGGAGCGGAATACGTCGATTGGATCAAAAGAATCGGGGCGCGCATTGCAATTCTCGATCCCGCCGAACACGATCAGCTCTGCGCCTGGATCAGCCATGTCCCCCAGATGTTAGCCACTACATTGGCGGCGACTCTGGTCGAGGTATACGGTGGGCGGGCACCGTTGCTAAAAACCGGCGGCCGCGCCTTGCGGGAGATGACGCGCATCTCCGCCAGCCCCTACTCGATGTGGCGGGATATTGCTCTCACCAATAAGAAACATCTCGCTAACGCCCTTCTCAAGCTCGAACAGGAACTTGCCCATATTCGCGAGAATCTCGATACGCGTGCCCTTCAGGAGGTGTTTGCTCGGGCTCACCAGTTGAGAGCTTCAAAGACCCAGGTCAGTCGTCCCCGCAAGACATCGGCTCAACCCCGGTCACGGCTTAGAACCAACTGAGTTGCTCTCAGCTTCTCCTGTGCGAAGAGAATGCTAAAATCTCTGCCCTGTGGACAAAGTGGTTGCCAGTTCCGACCAAGCGGTGGCCGATATTGCTGAGGGCGCAAGCATTATGATCGGCGGCTTCGGGCTTTGTGGTATCCCCGAGAACCTCATCCGCGCGCTGGTGCGCCGCGGAGTGAAGAACCTGAAGACGATCAGTAACAATGTGGGCGTGGATGGATTTGGCATGGGACTGTTACTGGCCGCCGGACAGATTCTCAACCACATCGGAACCTACGTGGGGGAAAACAAGCTGCTCGAACAGATGGTGCTCGAGAAAAAAATCAATCTCGAACTGGTGCCCCAAGGAACATTTTCCGAGCGGATTCGCGCCGGCGGCGCCGGCATCCCGGCTTTCTATACGCCTACCGGAGTGGGCACACTCGTAGCCCAGGGCAAGGAGACACGCCAATTCGAGGGACGTCTGTACGTGATGGAGCGTGCACTCAAAGCCGATTTCGCTCTGGTCAAGGCCTGGAAAGGCGATCGCTGGGGGAATTTGCAATATCGCAAGACGGCACGAAACTTTAATCCAATGATGGCCACGGCGGCGCGCATTACTATCGCCGAAGTCGAGCATCTCGTCGAGGTGGGAGACCTCGAGGCCGACTGCGTGCACACACCCAGCATCTATGTAAAACGCATTGTTCGCGGCGAATGCTATGAGAGGAGGATTGAAAGGCGAACGGTCCGCGCGCCCCGGCGCTAAACGCCACCTAGCCCATGAATTCTCCTCAGCCCCAGGACGTAGGCGCTACGGGGAAACCTGCCAAGGATCTTGATAAGCGTGAACGTATCGTAAAACGCATCGCGCGCGAGCTCCAGGATGGCTTCTTTGTGAATCTTGGCATTGGTATGCCCACCCTGGTTGCCAACTATGTCCCGCGGGGAATTGAGGTGATTTTACAAAGCGAGAACGGGATGTTAGGTATAGGCCCCTACCCGGTTGCCGGGGAAGAGGACCCAGATCTGATTAATGCCGGCAAAGAGACGGTGAGTGAGATACCAGGCACCGCATACTTTTCTAGCGCCGACTCTTTTGCCATGATTCGCGGCGGTCACATCGATTTGAGCGTGCTCGGGGCCATGGAGGTAGACGAAGAAGGAAACCTGGCCAATTGGATGATTCCAGGGAAGATGGTAAAAGGTATGGGAGGCGCGATGGACTT
>JAFAPG010000328.1 GCA_019247235.1 Acidobacteriota bacterium | reverse complement strand
GCTGGTCAATGATCGTAGATCCATGTGATATCACCAGCTTTGGAAAATGTAGCAAACGCGACGTGCTCTTGTCCTCTCAGGAATCGTCCCCGCGGAAACGAGGAGTAGGAGCGTTCCCGTGAATCCGCATCCTCGCTGACTCCATGCTAGACTCCAGCAATCGGCCCCGTACATGCGCATCTTGACACGGTACATTCTCGGTGAAGTCACGACTCACACAATTGTGGGCATTTCGGTCTTCACTTTTATTGTCTACACGCGCGAGCTCGGGCAGTTGCTTGAACTAGTAGTTCGAAATAGTGCACCGCTTCCGAGCGCGCTAAAGCTATTCGTCTTGGTTATCCCTCAAGCCCTAACTATCACTCTTCCAGCCGGGGTCCTGATTGGCGTTCTGATCGGCCTCAGCCGTTTGGCCGCTGACAGTGAAATTACCGCCATGAAAGCCAGCGGCCTTGGCATATGGGATTTTCTTCGCATCCTCTCTCGATTCCTGGGGGCAATGTGGTTGCTGGCTGTGCTGAACAGCGTTTACGCGGCACCTCGCGCTCAGCAAGCTTTGACCGAACTACAAAATCAATTGAAAGGCTCGCAGATCTCATTCGAAATCCAGCCCCGTGTTTTTTACGAAGGTTTTCCGAAGATGGTCCTTTATGTTCACGATGTCAAAAGCGCACGCGGAGCGGCAATCTGGAAGGGAGTATTTATTGCCGAGATCGGCAACCCCGCGGCGCCGAAGGTGACCCTGGCTGAGCAAGGTTTGTTAATTGCAGAGGGCAAAAATACCTTACATCTCCACTTGATCAGTGGCTCCTCTCATGACGCCGATCCCACCAATCCTGACAAATATCAAATCTCCACCTTCGAAGAAACCGACTTGCCGGTTACGTTGCCGGAAAACTACGCCGCCAAAGACGAAGCTCCGGGATCTCTTTCCGAAGTACCCACGTGGCAACTGCGGCGACAAGCACAGAATAAGAGCGGCTCGAGCATTGGGCGCTGGTATGAGATTGAATTCCATCGCCGTTTGGCTTTGCCCACGGCCTGCATTGCTCTCGCTTTGGTCGGATTTCCCCTTGGCTTATCCGCGAAAAAGGGCGGAAAATCCGCGGGATTTGTTCTCACGATCATTCTAGTGTTCTCCTACTACTTCGTTTCGCTACTTGGTGTCTCCTTAGCGCGCCAGGGAAAGGTAACACCGGGCGTAGGGGTCTGGCTTGCCGATGTCGTCTGTCTGGCCTTGGCTATCTTTCTACTCTGGCGTTCCGAGCGACGGCCCTTCGAAGTCGCAGCCTTTAAGAGTATGTGGGGCTCCTTGAAAGCTGGCGTTCAGGGAGGCACATTGCTGATGCCGCCTACAGCCAAGAAAAATGCTTTTGATCGAGCCGCGACCAGGAAACGTGTGCTGAGCGCAGGGTTCCCGATGATTGTGGACGACTATGTTCTCCGCGACTTTGTGGTGAACTTTTGTTTAGTGGTTGGAGCACTAGTCGTGTTGTCGTTGGTTTTTACAGTTTTTGAGCTACTTGGCGATATATTGCGCAACCGAGTCTCGTATTGGGTTGTGGGAGAGTATCTGCTCAATGTGACTCCGTACTTTCTGTATAACATCGCCCAATACGGAGTTTTGCTTTCGGTATTGATCACACTTGGCCTTATGCAACGGGCCAATGAAGTCACGGCTCTCAAGGCGACGGGAATCAGCATTTATCGCATCACCGTTCCGGTGCTACTGGCAGGCGGTCTGGTTGCGGGCGGATTATTTCTGTCGGATGAATTTTATCTGCCCCACACCAACAAGCGGCAGGACGCACTATTGAATAAGATCAAAGGCAAGCCGCCGCAAACCTACCTCAATCCTTATCGCTGGATCTTCGGCCAACATTCGACGATTTACTACTATCAATTGTTTGACTCGGATCGCAATCAATTCGGTAATCTTTCCATTTTCCAGTTCAGTCCGACAAGTTTTCAACTGGTAAACCGCGTCTATGCGGACCGAGCGCACTGGGAAGACCGTTTACAGCGATGGGTCTGCACCCAGGGTTGGCAGCGTTCCTTCCAAGCAGATTCGATCCAGAGCTTCCATACCTTCGACGTCTCTATGTTCGATGCTCTTTCTGAGGGTCCCGCCTATTTCAAGAAGGAGGTGAGGCAATCGCTTGAGATGAACTACGAGCAGCTGCGTCGCTACATCTACGATCTCCAGCAGAGCGGGTTTGAGGTGGTGAAACTACGAGTACAATTGCAGAAGAAGATCGCATTTCCCGTAATCACATTTGTAATGGGTGTGTTAGCGATTCCCTTCGCGCTCTCCGCCGGCCGTCGCGGAGCGATGGCAGGAGTAGCCACCGCGATTGCAATCGCGGTCGTGTACACCGTAGTTTCCGGTTTGTTCGAAGCTATGGGCAATATAAGCCAGCTGCCTCCCGTGCTAGCCGCCTGGTCACCAGATGCAATTTTTGCACTCGTGGGCGGCTATCTCATCCTCAAAATCCCGACCTGAAAGCAGAGAAACTGCACAGATCCTTGTTTGCGCTGATCGCTGCTTGTATTTCTCAAATCGATCCCTAGAAAAGGAATAGTCACGGAGATTCTCCTACGATCTAGACGAACTTTGCTGGTTTTAGGCAAGTCATCCGGCGCCCACTGTAGAACGGCGCTCTGACTATGGTTGAGGTAGGCTGTCATGTTGTCTCTTGCGACCGATGTCCGCGTTAGGAACTGGCAAGAGCTCCAGTCCAGGCTCTACCATGGAGCATGGCAGGACGAATTGCAGCGGTTCCGTTCTCCGTTCGTGTTTCGAGGTGTGGCCAATGCCACTCATTCGCTTGAAACTACGCTAACCCGGCTTGGCCACGGATACGAGCGGCGCGAACGCTCGCTACTGAGAAATTTTCGCAAATACGCGCACCGAAGCGCCGTGAATGTCGATTCCCTATGGAACTGGATGGCCCTAGCCCAGCATCACGGACTGCCCACTAGGCTGCTCGATTGGACCTTTTCGCCCTATGTTGCACTACATTTTGCCACGGCCAGCGCCGATCACTGGTCTGCAGCGGCGGCTATCTGGTGCGTGAACTGTTTGAAGATCAAGCGCCACTTACCGGCGATCTTGCGGCAGGCGCTCAAAGACGAAGACTCAGACGTCCTGACCATTGAGATGCTCGACCGTGCAGCCCCCACCTTAACGCAGCTCGAGAATCTCTCACGATCTCCCTTCATCGCCTTCTTCGAGCCTCCATCGTTGGATGAGCGGATCGTGAACCAATCAGCCTTGTTTTCAGTCATGTCCAAAGCAAGTGCAAGTGTCACCGCGTGGTTGTCGGCCCATTCCGACCTTATTCATCGGATTATTGTGCCGCCGCAGTTAAAAGGCGAGGTAAGAGATAAATTGGATCAGGCTAACATTAATGAGCGCGTCCTGCTGCCTGGACTCGACGGATTAACACAATGGCTAACCCGATACTACAGCCCACGAAAGATGGGCGATGGGGTCGCAAACCGGGACGGCGTACAACCTGGCAAGAAACGCCCGCCCGTGAGGTTGCGGCCTCCTCAATAATCAACCGAACGAACAGATACAAGTCAGGCTGCGATCGTCTAGCTCCTACGGTTCTCGGAACGTGGGAAGAGCTAAGCGATAAGCTTCGCTACTTCACGGATTCAACTTGGCCTGCTTGTTGCCGGGAAATCGTTGGTCTAATTCTAGATTGATTTCGAGCACGTTCACTCGGGGCTCGCCCAGAATGCCAAATTGCCGCTGCTCGATGTGTCTGTCGACCAAGGCTCGCACTTGGTCTTCAGCCACGGACCGGACGCGGGCAATTCGCGGCACTTGAAAGAAAGCTGCGGCTGGGGTGATATCGGGATCCAGGCCCGAAGCCGAAGCCGTAACCAAATCGACGGGGACTGACATCGCGGGATTGTCGGCTTGGACGGCCCCCAGGTCGTTACGCATGCGATCGAGCAGCTTGCGGTTGGTCGGACCAAGATTCGAGCCGCTGGAATTGCTCGCATCATAGCCGTTGCCAGCTGCCGAAGGGCGCGAATGGAAGTATTTGTCGGAGACAAATGGCTGGCCGATAATGCGCGATCCAATCGTCTGGCCGTCTTTTTGAATGAGTTGGCCATTGGCCTTCTCAGGAAACAGAAGCTGTGCCAAACCGGTGATCAGCAGCGGATAAATGATACCCAGCAAAATCGTGGTTGCAATTGTCATGAGGACAGCAATCAGAAAATTCTTCTTCATAAAACCTCTACGCGAGACCGATTCGGGTAATCACCATATCAATTAGTTTGATCCCGATGAATGGAATCACCACGCCTCCTACGCCGTAGATGAAGATGTTGTCGCGCAATAAAGCCGCGGCCCCTACGGCGCGATACTTCACTCCCCGCAGCGCCAGCGGGATCAAGGCAACAATGATGAGAGCGTTGAAAATAACCGCCGAAAGAACGGCTGACTGCGGAGTTTTTAGATACATAATATTCAGAGTGTTCAAAACCGGAAAAGTACCGGCGAACATTGCGGGAATGATGGCAAAGTACTTGGCCACATCATTGGCAATAGAAAAGGTGGTCAATGCCCCACGTGTCATCAGCAGCTGTTTACCGATCTCAACCACTTCGATCAGTTTTGTGGGATTCGAGTCAAGGTCGACCATGTTTCCAGCCTCTTTGGCCGCTTGCGTGCCCGTGTTCATAGCCACACCAACGTCGGCTTGGGCCAAAGCAGGTGCGTCATTGGTTCCATCGCCGGTCATGGCCACCAACCTACCGCCGGCTTGCTCGCGTCGGATCAAGTCCATTTTGTCTTTGGGCGTGGCCTGGGCCAGGAAATCATCCACTCCGGCTTCGCGAGCGATCGCAGCTGCGGTAAGCGGATTGTCACCCGTAATCATGACCGTACGGATGCCCATCGCGCGGAGCTGATCGAAGCGGTCGCGCATGCCACCCTTGACGATATCCTTAAGTTCAATCACACCCAGTGCTCCCCGCGTTTTTTCGGCGACAACCAGCGGGGTTCCGCCCGTGCGAGAGATCTCCTCAACCGTGGCTTTTACAGCATCTGGCACCTTGCCGCCATTCTGGGTAACAAATGAGATTATGGCATCGGCAGCACCCTTGCGAATGATGTATCCATTGAGATCGACACCTGACATGCGTGTGGTCGCCGAGAACGGCACGAAGCTAGCTTCGTGCGCGCCGAGCCCGCGTCCGCGCAGCCCGTACTTTTCTTTGGCCAGAACAACAATGGAACGGCCTTCCGGAGTTTCGTCGGCGAGCGAAGAAAGCTGAGCGGCGTCAGCCAACTCCTTCTCCGTCACTCCAGGTGCAGGAATGAAACGGGACGCTTGCCGGTTCCCCAGCGTAATAGTTCCAGTCTTGTCCAGCAGAAGCGTGTCAACATCGCCGGCGGCTTCAACCGCGCGTCCGGACATGGCTAGCACGTTATGCTGAATTAGGCGGTCCATCCCGGCAATTCCAATCGCCGACAGCAAA
>JAFAPG010000289.1 GCA_019247235.1 Acidobacteriota bacterium | reverse complement strand
TAAGCGTAAATGACAGCGTTCGGCGATGTCCCGGGTCCGCGATAAGACCAGGGGCGAATCGCGGAACACCTCGTACATTTCCTCGCCGCTTTTGACATAAAAGTCGCTGCCCTGAAATTTCATGCGGTTCGGATCCTGCAGGCTCTTGGCTGTTTGAATGCACACCATGACGTCCTGCGCGTGAGCATCATCTGCGCAAAGATAGTGACTGTCGTTGGTGGCTACCAAAGGCACGCCGATATCCTTCTCCAGGCGAAACAGATCAGGGCGGATGCGATGTTCCATCTCTAAGCCCTGATCCTGAATCTCCAAATAGAAATTTCCCGGCCGGAAGATATCGGCATAGGTGGCTGCAGCCTGACGGGCCCCGTCATAGTTGTTCGCCATGAGGCATTCGGCGACCTCACCTTTTAGGCAGCCGGAGAGCCCGATTAAACCTTTGGCGTGATCGGCGAGGAAATTCTTGCTGACCCGGGGTTTGTAGTAGAAGCCATGTAAGGAGGCCTCGGAGGTGATTTTCACCAGGTTGCGATAGCCTTCTTCATTCTCGGCCAACACCAGTAAATGGTTGTAGGTATCTCCCTCGGGTGGGGTACGCTCGATGTGATGATCCGCCTTCTTGCATACATAGAGTTCGCAACCGACGATAGGGTTAATGCCCGCCGCTTTGGCAGCATTCACAAAATGCACCGCGCCAAATATGTTGCCATGGTCGGTCATGGCCACGGCGGGCATGCCTAATTTCTCGACTCGCTGACAGAGCTTCTCGACGTCGCAAGCCCCGTCCAGCATGGAATAGTCTGTATGAAGATGCAGGTGAACGAATTCTGCCATTCGACTGCTTCAATTTTACTGTGAGGTGTTTGTGAACCAAAGCGGAAAAATTTCCTGGTTTGGGTGAAAACTTCGAAGAGAGGACGCACGCCAGCCGAGCAAAAAGAGGCAACCCCAGGCTGCCTCTTGAAGTCACGCCAGAGACTAAAACCGACCGCTATTTGGAATAGACAAAATGACCCCGTCGATTCTGTTGCCAACAGGCTTCGTTCGACTCGGTGCAAAATGGCTTTTCTTTGCCGTAACTGATGGTTTTGATGCGATCTGCAGAAATGCCTGCAGCCACCAGCGCATTCTTCACTGCGCTGGCGCGGTTATCGCCTAATGCCAGATTGTATTCCGTCGATCCCCGCTCATCGCAATGTCCCTCGATGGTGAAGCCTATATTGGAATGTTGTTGCAGGAATCCGACATCGCTTTGGATCGAGGTCTGCTGATCCCCTCGCACGTCGGACCTGTCATAATCGAAATAGACGTCCTTGATGTTCTGAGCAAATTGCTGTTCCTCGGTTAAATTTGACTGTTGTGGCGGAGGCGGCGGGGGAGCGGCATTTACCGTGACCCTTGCCGTGGCAGTTTGGCTTCCACCCGCGCCCTTGGCGGTCAGCGTATAGGTGGTCGAATCAGCCGGGCTGACCTGTTGTGAGCCGTTCGCTTGCACCGCACCAATCCCCTCAATGCTGATATCGGTGGCGTTCGTGGTCTGCCAAGTGAGTGTCGATGATTGTCCTTTGTCGATCGTCTCGGGACTGGCCGTGAGTGAGGCAGTCGGCGCGACCGGTGCTGGGGGTGGCGGCGGCGGCGGGGGTGGCTGTTTCTTATGGCAAGCGCCGAGGAACAGGATCGCACCCAGCGCGACTACGAGAGCGGAATATCTCAATGTTAGCTGCTTCAATTTCCTCCTCCCAATCATTCTGCGCATCCGATACGCACGTCTTATCCTGGTCGGGGTTAGTCTCCTCCCAGAGATATCAGGAACTCACAACAAACTACAACAACAAAACTACTTCCAACTCCAGTCGGGCTCCGAGTTACTGCCCGAATTTGTCAATTGTTTCTGATTGCTGCCATCGGCCAACATGCTCCAAATCTGCAAGGAGCCCGAACGGTTGGACTGAAATATGATGTGCCGGCCGTCGGGAGCCCAAGCAGGAAAATCGTTGCGACCACCATCATGGGTTAGCTGTACCCACTGTTTGCTGGCCACATCCATT
The DNA here is from genome assembly GCA_019247235.1 of Acidobacteriota bacterium. GTDB lineage: Bacteria > Acidobacteriota > Terriglobia > Terriglobales > Acidobacteriaceae > Gp1-AA145. The sequence continues at coordinate 7,128 of JAFAPG010000289.1, read as the reverse complement.
ATGTAAATATCCTGCGCTCCGGGAGCCCCCGGGCCGTAGTGCCGCATCCAGGAAAACACCAAAAATTGCCCATTGGGCGACCAGGCGGGAGAGACCGCATAACCCTGATCGGTTACCGCTTGCACATTCGTGCCATCGCTTCCCATGGAATAAATCTGCGGCAGGCCGGTACGACCGCTGACCCACGCAATCTCCGAGCCGGTTTTGCGATTCCATACCGGGGAAACATCCGGTCCGCGGGAGTTGGTGATGCGATGAAGATTTCCCCCAGACTGATCGACAACGTAGATCTCCGGATCACCCGAGCGCGAAGACGAGAATGCCAGGCGCGAGCCATCCGGCGACCAGGAGGGAGAGAGGTTGGTGCCGCCAAAACGGGGGAATTGCACCAGCCGGTTCAGGTCGAAGGAGAACATACGAATTTCCCAGCCAGCGCCGGTAAACGAGCTAAATGCCAAGCGCGATCCGTCGGGAGAGATATGCGGGGATAGAGAAATTGTGCCCAGCGTAGTTACTGGATGCTGATTGGCTCCGTCATAGTCCATCGCCCAGATCTCTTTTCGCCCCCCCCGGGAGCTCACATAGTAGATCTGGGTCTCGGCAATACCGTTGACCCCGCCCCCCAAACGAAAAATGATCTCGTCCGCAAATTTGTGGGCGATAACGCGCGCGCCCTGGGTATTGGCTGCGTCCGTGTACTGCTTAGCCAGAACCTGTGGGCTTTGCACATTCTTTGCATCGTAGAGCCAGCCCTGCACGATTTGGTTGTTGCCGTTTGCGGCCAGGTTACCAAACACCAGAAAAGCGGAGTTGGGCGGTGGCGAGTTCCAGGATTCAAACTTTACATCGCCGGGTGTCCCGATTTGACCGAGCGGGTAGAAACTTTTGGAAACCATCTCAAAGATGCCGGCGTTCGAGAGGTCATTCCACAGTGTATCGTTAAAGGTCTTCAGCAATTCGCTGTTGCGCGGGTCTTGATTGGACGCCTTGAATTCGGGAACCGCGATGCGGGGTCTTTCTACCCCCAAGCCGGTGCCAGTCTTTAGCCAATCCTGCGCCCAACCCGCTCGAGCCTGAACCAGCCACAGCAGCAGCAAGCAAAAACCGCTGGCGACGGCCCTAAGAGAAAACCTGGCGACCATGGCGTGTATAGAATGTATCGTATTACGACAGAACAGCTGATTCAAGAAACTCTCCTGTGTACAAGTTGATTCCGGAGCTTTTGCCCTCGGTCGAAATTTTCATCGTTTGTAGTCGAACCAAAATTCGACGCTGACGTGGTTTCCCGCATAATCGGGCGGTAAGGGGCCGAAGGTGTCGATTCGCTGAATGGCTCGTAGGGCGGATTGATCCAGTGAGGGCACTCCGCTCGACTGTTCGATTTCGACATGCCCTGGACGTCCGCCGCGATCGATATCAAAGGTCACATAAACGCGGTTGGCATCGTGAATTCGCGGGTCGACCTCATACTTCAGCCAATTTTCTGAGACCTTTTGATTGACTACCCGCACATACCAGGCATAGCGGGAGCCAAAATCTCCTCCACCGCCGTTAAAGCCGAATCCGCCTTTGGCGGCGCTGGTGCTAAACATGGCATAGGGTCCGCTCACCGGGCCACCCTCGCCGAAGGGGACGACATTGCTGGCCTCCTCAACCGGTGTCGGCCGAGGTTTGCGTTCAGTAGCCGTAGGTTGCGGGGTGGGCTTCTTTTTTAGATTTTTCTCAGGAATAGGAATGGCATCGGGCTCTTCGACGTGAGTTTCGGGTTTCGACTGCGTCACCCCCTTGGATTGATTGGCCAGCACGTTCGTGGTCTGGACCGGATTGGCCGGCAGGGGGATGTTGCTGACCAGGTTTACCCCCATCGCGCTTCCTCCTCCTCCAGCGCCCCAGGTCGGCCCATGCGAGCCACCGGCCAGCCAAGCATAGGCAGTCACAGCCAAGGCGAAGCCCAGATGCAGCCCAGCCGACCATGCCAGGTTGCGTCCCCATCGCTCGTGCTCAAAGAAGATTTCAGCGCTTGCCATGTGTCTCGAGCGGTTGAGTCACAATACTGACATTGGTGATTCCTGACTGCTTGACCGCATCCATGACGGTAGCGAAAGCACCAAAGGGAACATCCTCATCAGCCCGCAGGAAAATCGATTGGTGCTGCGGATCACGAACTTTCTGCCGCAGCTTGCTGGCAATCTCGTTGATGTTGATAGAATCACTGCCCAGAAATACGCGCTGCTGTTTATCGATGCTGATCACCAGCCGCTCTTCGGTGATCTCCTTCACGGTGCGGGTTTTGGGAACCGAGACCTCGATACCGGACTGCAACACGGGAGCCGTGACCATAAAGATGATCAACAACACCAGCACCACGTCTACCAGTGGAGTGATGTTGATGTCGGCTAAAGCTATCTGCGTGCGCCCGTTCGCTGCCGTGAAGGCCATTATCGCCGCACCTCTTCGGTCAGCCGGGTGGCTGTAGGCTGACGCTCGACGGCATTCAGCGTCTCCAAAGAAAAATCATCACAACGTGCGGCAAATTCTCGAATCGAGCCACCAATCAAGTTATAGGCGATCACGGCAGGAATGGCCGCGGCCAGACCGGCGGCTGTGGTGATAAGGGCCTCAGAGATTCCCGGAGCCACCGCGCGCAAGGTGGCTTGACCCGTGGTGCCGAGGCCGTGGAAAGCATCGATGATGCCCCAAACGGTTCCGAATAAGCCGACAAAGGGGGTCACCGCGCCGGTAATGGCCAGCCAGGGCAGATTGCGCTCCAGGCGGGTCATCTCTTCCGAAGAGGCGATCTGCATCGATCGCTGCACCGCCAAAGGGTTCCTAAGGCCGCCGCTTGAACCCAGCTGACGCTCGAATTCTCTGTAACCCGAATGGAAGACGCCAACAAGCGGACTGGGCCTAAATTGATCGGAGACGGCATTGATATCCTGCAGACGCTGCGCCCGGCGAAACGCCCGCAAGAAGCGACCGCTTTGCACGCGCGCTCGGCGCAGTACGCTCCATTTGGAGAGGATGATGGCCCAGGAAATGAGGCTAAACACCAGCAAAACCAGCAACACGGCTTGCGCGACCGCGCCCGTCAGACGAAGCAGATCGAGCATCTCGCCGCCGACAAGAAGAGCAGGGAAGAAATGCAAATGCATTGTTTTTAGGGAATTGCCAGAATCCGATTATAGACGAATGCCTTTCAGGTATTCCGCGGGACGTATTCAATCCATAACGGGCCGGAAGGACATTGCACCCCAGTCTCAGTTGTCGCATCTTAAACTGCGGTCCGGAAGGTGAGCGCACGGTTCAATTCCGGTTCCGGTCAGGAGGACCTATGCCGCATTATGGCCTATTGCGAAACTATCGATTTGAGGATCTCGGTACGGAGGAGGATGTTCGCGGCGCGAACGTTTACGGCCGCGATGAGGAAAAACTCGGCAAAATCGATGATGTCGTCTTTGATCACGAAACCGGAGCGCTGCGATATGTCGTAGTAGATACGGGCGCTTGGTTTTCCACGAAAAAATTCCTGGTGCCGGCGCACCGATTGCATGCGTCGGCCAAACCGGAGAATCACTTTGCCGTGAATCTGGACAAAGAACAAGTCCAAAGTTTGCCCGAGTACAAGGAATCGGATCTGGAATCTGAGCAAAGATGGAGCGATTATGAGAAGCGTCACGATGCCGCTTGGCACGCGGGACCAGTACAGCACCGAGAAGGCTCTGACCACGACGTGACGCCCACGGCCGAGGAATTCCCACTCCAAGCTAGGTCCCTAGGCTCACAGCTGACACCAAGCGAACGCGCCGAAGTGAATTCCCGTATTATTCCGGCCACGGCGAACGAAGTCACCATTCAATCGACTGGCGCGGGGATAGGGTCACGTTGGTTGAACTTTGAGCAACGCCTGCGGCAGCGTCGGCGAGAGCTGACCCGGGGCTGCACCGCCTGCTCGACGGACGCGGCTTCCAATTCCTCAGAGACCGTGGTGCCAGAGCGCAAAGCCGGCTAGCCAGGGCGTTAGAGCTACTGGGTACGCCTCCCGGAGACTCAGGTCGAAGGGAGGCGTTTTTTGTTATCTCGCAGGCCAAGGCTCTTTTTTGGGGAATCCTGGCCCGAAAGCCGCCAAAGGCCTTCCCGTAAGCGTGATTTGCTGGCATTATGCTGTACGTGGCGCACAGCACAATGTCGTCAGCGGACCCCACGGGACCGGTTTCCGGGCCAACTACAGGGGTTTTTCCCAGCCTCATTTTTGTGCATGGGAGCGATCAGCGCACTCTGTATCTGGACCACACTCCCTTCACCATCGGACGCAAGGTGGAAAAAGACCTAGCCATTGCCGATCCCAGAGTCTCGCGCGATCATGCCTTGATTGTCTCCGAAAACGGAAGCTTTTATGTGGAGGATCAGGGCAGCAAACACGGGACATTCGTCAACGGAGAACGGGTCGAGCGCAAGATGCTCGAACGCAATGACCGCCTGGAATTCGGCGCCCGGGAGACGATGTATGCTGTCTTCCATCCGCAACATGGACGCTCGAATACGGCGCGCGACTTTCTCAGTCAGATCTCTGGAATTCAGATCTCTAACGAGGTCACAGATTTAGAAAAATTAACCATCTTTCTCGAAGCCGCGCGCAAGCTGAACACCACTGGCGTGCTCGATGAAATCCTGCTTACCTTGCTCGACGTAACCCTAAAATTGACCGGTGCGGAGCGAGGTTATGTATTTTTGAAGATGGCAGATGGCAAACTCCATCTGGCCGCGGGCCGGAACTCAAAAGCAGAACTGCTGCTCGACGACAAGACCATATCGCACTCCATTCTAGATGATGCGTTACGCTCCAACTCAGAATTCTTATTGACCGATACCAGCCGCTCGCTTGACCTCTCCGAGCGACAAAGCATTGTGGCTTACGATCTGCGCACCGTCATTTGCATACCGCTTCGCAAGCTGCAGGTGCACACCCGCGCGCGTGGAGCTCGCGAGGCCGCCAATGGGGAAGTGATGGGAGCGCTGTACGTCGATTCGCGCTTTGCTTCGCGGGACATCTCTAAAGTGAGCGGCGATATTTTGCACGTAGTGGCCACCGAGGCGGCTTCCCTGATTGAAAATGCACGATTGGTGCAAGCCGAGGAGGAAGCACGCCGTTATCAACAAGAGCTCGCCATTGCCGCTTCCATCCAGCAGCGGCTGATGGCCGTAACCATTCCCGAAGTTCCCTTTGCCCACATGAATGGGAAAAACATCCCTTGTAAGGAAATTGGAGGGGACTTCTATGATGCCGTCAATACTGAGGACGGCTTGGCTGTGGTATTAGCGGACGTTGCCGGCAAAGGAGTATCGGCCGCGCTTCTAGCGTCCACTTTGCAAGGCATGATCTATTCTCAGTTGGTGGCACATACACCTTTAACTGAAATTGTGGCTTCGGCCAATCGTTATCTCACCAGTAAGCACATTGGCGAGAAGTACGCGACCGTGATCATCGCCCGTCTCCGGCGCGACGGGGACCTCGAATACGTGAATTGTGGGCACGTGCCACCTTTACTGATTTGTGGCAACGAGGTAATTCGTCCTTCCCACGGAAACTTGCCGGTCGGCCTAATGCCCGATGTCACCTACTCAAGCGATCGCTACGATCTACATCCGGGGGACCGCTTGGTGCTAGTGACCGATGGTGTCACCGAGGCGGAAAATGAGCAAGGTGAGTTCTTCGACAATGAGCGGCTGGAAGTGGCCGCCAAGAAAGGCGATATTCAAGGAATTCTCGCTGCCGTAGGCCAATTCTGTGGCAGCGTGCCCCTGAGCGACGACTGCACGGTCGTCGAAATGGTTTACGCAGGCGACTGAGCAATCAATGCGACCCGCCTTTTCTTTGGGATTGCCAGAGAAAAGTCCGGTTTGCTGCAAATGCTTATACCCACTCCCGCGCATAGGGCGCTCTCACCTGTCGATCTCAAAAATTAAACTTCGAGGTCACGTCGTGCACCCCGGCACGCGGATTCGCATCATTGGGGTATCAGCGAACGAGCACGTTGTGGGATGCGCCGGTGCTTCGGAGATCTAAGCCAGCTAAATTAGGTTGCCATTCTGCCTGACCTGCGCGCCTGGACCCGAAGAGTAAGGCGAAGCTGACCAATCGGACTCGTGGATGTTTTTTCGGCTAGGCCGCCTGGCGGGGTTTTTGCCTCGTGCACGGCCAAAAGCGCGTTCTCGGCTGAGGATCGTGAACGCACAACAAAAAATCTCGGCCTCTTTTGTGAACGGATGGATGAGCAGCACTGTGGATGTATCGCCCCCTAGCCGCAACTAGAGAGGTCCTGAATTTCTACTCGGTTGCTCTCTCTCGGGGGTCTCCCCCTGCCAGCGGGCCACACTCGGGGAGTGCACGTAGATTGAGCGGAGCATGTGCCCAAAGTAACGTTGCACGTTGTGGGCATCGGCCCCACACTAGGCGCGTGGAACTCTGGGACGTAATCATTGACTTCACCTGCCGACTGACCGCGTGTGCTGCGTTTGTTTTTGCCGTAATCGCCCTCTGTTCGATTGCCATTCCTCATCGTTCAACGATGCGCTGATCTAGATCCTCGAGGGCAGTGGCTGCGGGGTGGCAACATTGCTCGAGGGCGAAGGTTGCGACGCTCGGACAACCATCTCTGGCCGGCGTTTTCCTCGTCCTTCCTGGGCGTGAGTTAACAATAACTGAGCAGCACGAAGGTTTGACTCCGTTTTCTGGCTCGATCCATCGGACCATTTTCTCCGAGAAGCTGGGGCTGGCGAAGCCACCTTTCCCCGCCCGGGAATTCCTGCAGCTCCAATGGCGCCATTGACTCGCATGAGAGCGCATGAGATATTGACGAGTTTTGGTGCCAGGCGAGCGGTCTTCGCATGGCCATGAAGTTTTGAAAATCCCCCATGTTGGACTTTATACGCAAGGATCCAACCTTTTTCGATATGTTCTCTGAAATTGCCACCAATCTAATCGGTGGCTCTCGTGCCCTGGTAGAGCTTTTCGATGACTACGCGTCAAGAAGGGAGAAAACTGCGGAGATCAAGCGAATCGAGCACGTCGGAGATGAATTAACCCATTCGGTTTTGAGAAAGCTGAATCAGACCTTCATCACGCCTTTT
>JAFAPG010000600.1 GCA_019247235.1 Acidobacteriota bacterium | reverse complement strand
TACCCAACTGACTTCATTCTTGATTTCATCAACTTGAACGCAGACCTTGGGATTCTTTCGCATCCAGTCAACCTTCTGTCCCGAGGTCGAAAGGATATAGAGGTAGTCGGGCTCAAAGGCAAAACTGATTGGCACGACGTATGGCTGCTCATTAAAGCAACAGCCAAGATGGCCCTGGGAAGCATTCACCAGAATTGACCTGCACTCTTCTTCCTCTATTTCTGTTATTAGCATGGCAGTTCATTATATTTGCGGGACTAGAATTTTACGAGCAAAGGTGCACAAGAGGGTTGCCCACAACCCTAAAGCGTTGCTGTCGTCATGCAACGCAGACAATCACCGCGAGGCCGAAAAGATGAGGGCGCCGCAAATGTGGTTTAGAGCTACCTGCAGGCGAGCCATCGCTGCCAGTGGCGACCTCCCGACGCATCGGTTGGGGACAGCAAACGGCTTTGGCGAACTGGCGTGACCCGCGTGCGTCATTGTTTCTGCGGAAATGGCGTTGCGGGCAGTCAGCAGAACTGGCAAAGGAGGAGCACAATGTTCGGAATTTTTATGGATGCAAGTATTTGCAATGTTCGGAAACGATGTAACCATAGGACGAACGAGGAAAGGGCTGAATCATTCTGGTGGGTTAGTTTCGGCTTGTAACACCTTGCGGTCGCGGATCGTAACTTTTCGGCCATCGATATCAATCAGGCCTTCCGCCTGCAGGCGGCTCAGATTGCGCGAGACCAGCTCGCGCACTGTGCCAATCTGGGAAGCTATTTCTTGGTTGCTGTCTGGCAACATGACAACAACGCTGTCGCCATCACCCTTACGTTCGTTATCCGCAAGTCGCAAAAGCAGTGCAGCTACGCGGTGTCTCACTGTAGTGAACGAGAGTTCCTCGATGATTCCCACCAGACGCCGCAATCTTGTGCCCACGACTCTCAATACTTTCAGGGCAACCTGCGGGTGAGTGAGGCACAATTCCTGAAAATCGCGTTTGCTTACGAACAAAAGAGTGGCATCTTCGATGGCGGCGACCGAAGCCGGGTAGTTGCCTCCATCAAATACAGGAAGCTCCGCCACTGAACTGCCGGGACCGTCGATGCTCAGCACCTGCTCTCGACCATTAGCGGCCGTCTTGTAGATACGAACATGACCAGAAGCCACAACATAGAGTCCAGAACAGGGATCCCCTTCGTTGAAGACGATTTGGCTCGCCGTGTATTTCCGCGGAATTACGCGATCCGCGACGAATCCCATCTCGTTTTCAGTGAGGCCAGAGAAAAGCGAAACCTCTGATAGCGCCTGCTTTTGTGGGTCACTGAGAGGCATCACCGACATTCTAACCCTTGGGAAGCTGCCCGGCGGGTTTTCCAGGTCCGTGACAAAAGTCATCGCCAGCGAAAAGAACGCCACTTTACATTGGAAGTTGGATCCGGCTGGGTTCAAAGCGGGCCGATGGAGGGAGGAGGATGAACATTGATGCCATGAAGACTGTCCGCGAAATGGCCTTGAATATTCCGGGCGCAACTCGGGTTTTCGAACAACTCGGAATCGATTATTGCTGCGGCGGGAATAAGCCTTTGGAACAGGCCTGCGGCGAAGCTAATTTGCAGTTCCAACAAGTGATTGATGCGCTAGAGTCCGCTACTGCTGCGCAAGGACAGGCAAGGGATCGCCCAGCGGTGCTCGAAGGGGAAGGGTGGCAGAACGAAGCTCTCGCAGATCTAGTCGCGCATATTGAAAACAGGCACCACAAGTATGTAAAGGCTGAAGTTGCCCGGCTTCAGCCACTTTTCCAAAAAGTTTGCGGAGCCCACGCCATGAAGCATCCCGAGCTGTTGGAATTGCAGAGTGCATTTCACGCCCTGGCCCAGGAGCTTACCATGCACATGATGAAAGAAGAGATGGTGTTTTTTCCATATATCGTGCGAATGGAAGAGGCAGTGATCGCAGGCGAACCCATCCTACCGGCGCCATTTGTAACGGTTAGCAACCCGGTCGCCATTATGATTCATGAGCACGATTCAGCGGGGAACCTGTTGCGCGCCATGCGTCAAGTCAGCAACGGATATCAACTTCCTGAGGACGCCTGCATGAGTTATGGGGCACTGTACTCGGCTCTTGCGGAATTTGAGCGCGACCTGCACCAGCATGTGCACCTCGAAAACAACATCCTCTTTCCAAGGGCAATCCAAATGGAGCGCGAGAAACAATGGCAGCCTTGATCACGATCGCAGAACTTGTAGCTACCTCTCGGGCACCGAAAAGCATTGCCGAAGTCACCGCAGCTCGTGAGGTTCGCCTCTCGCGATTGGTGATTGGCTATATCGCAATGGGCTTATTCTTTATGTTGCTCCCGGGCACGTTTCTGGGCGTCTGGAACCTGCTTGCAATTAGCACCCACCGATCAGTCGAAACGGTCTCGCCGGCTTGGATCCAGGCACATGGGCACGCACAGATTTTCGGTTGGATCGGTAGTTTCATTCTCGGCATCGGTTACTATTCCATTCCCAAACTGCGGCGGATGAGACCGTTTGCTCTGTGGGCACCATGGACTTCACTGGTGACGTGGTTCTCGGGAGTGACACTGCGCTGGGCTGCTGGCGTGTATGAATGGCACTGGCGCGTTTTGCTGCCCCTCTCTGCCGGGCTCGAGATTTTCGCATTTTTGATCTTTTTTCGCATAGTCTCCGGGCATCGAAACGGCGCTGAAGCTCAGCCGGGAAAGTTGAACGAATGGGTCGTTGTCGTTATCGCGGCGTCGATCGGCTGGCTGGCCACATTAGTTATCAACCTGCTGAGTGCCACATTTCTGGCCTGGCATGCTGCCTCGCCAGCTCTGCCGCACAATTTTGATCAGCGCTTCCTGGTTTTAGAGACTTGGGGATTTCTTGTTCCTTTTATTTGGGGATTCAGTGCCAATTGGCTGCCGATTTTCCTCGGGCTGCGCTCACTCCGTT
>JAFAPG010000597.1 GCA_019247235.1 Acidobacteriota bacterium | reverse complement strand
CGCTGGAGTGTTTTCGGATGAATTTGCAGCAACTCCGCTGCTTGGCGTGAATCAAGGAATCGCTCGAAATGAGGGACACGCTGGGTGACTGGTGTCGCTTGATGCATCTCGCTCATATCAACCCCACAAAATGCAGAGTCGAGACGTGGCTGGAATCAAAGACTCGTTTGGAAGCCGAATTCTCCGTTCGGCTCCATTCGACCGACTTCGAGATCCTTCACTACTCGGCTGGTGTTAGTCATCGCGTCTAGAACAGACGAGAACATACTTCGTATAGAAACTGTATAGCACGCAATTGTTGCTCGCGACTCAAGAATCTTTTTTCTTTTCGCCGTGGAAATACATTTACGACATTCGAAGGCATTTAAGGCGTTGTAGGCACTGCAGGCGCTCTAGATCACTGGAAATTCCTGATAGGTGCGATAGCTACCTATAAGTGCTTTTAGGTTACTCGCAGAGACTGACGCATACATCTGAGCGACTGATACCTGTCGGCAGACACTCCTGTGATCACGCGAGATTTGCCTTCTATCTATAAAAGGAACCTGCAAACGGGAAAAGTATCGAAAATATTTTGTTTATGCCGTTAAGTTCTTACGAGGATCCCCCGCAATTGCCGAGGCGCAGTTTCGCAAGTTAGCGACTTCGGGTCGAGAAACCTTCACCATTGTTCGAGTGACCATCTGGCGAAGTGTCAATCGAACAAGTCGCGCCGAGAGCAGCCAACGGCAGTTCGTGCGAACGCCTTGGGATGTATCGCGGCCCAAGCCCACTAGCATCGAGTAGGAGCTGAGCCACATGCTTGATTCCAGGAAGTCGCAGACAGGCTCCAGCAAACGCCCATCCTAAGTTGATGTGCTCAAGAGCGCGTGCGAACGCACCTACACCCTCATCGACATCGGACCCGTCCATGGGATCATAAGTCATGCGCTGCAGATCCCGTGCGGGATGATCCTCGGCGGCGACTACCTGCAGAAAGATCGCGCCGTGAGACTCCAACCAGCGGCGTACTTCAGAGCACGGACCACAGGTCTCCGCAACATACAGTCTCGCTAGCGGACGGTCCGGGACGTGCCAGGGCAGAAATCGCGGTCTCCAAGATTTGACATTGTTGCGGTACTCCTCCCAAGGCTCTCCGAAACGAAATCTCATGTCCTCACCTTCATCCCAGCCGGCGACGCCCAAGCTATAAAGAAAAGACATCACGCCTGCTGCTGCCAACCAAGGGTTTCGGAGCACGCAGCCCCACGCAGTCATCACAAACACGCATGAGAACTGCATGGGGTTCGCGATATACCGATAGAGTCCGCTGACCACAAGGCGTTTTGGCGGATCATATGGGATGGGCGTACCGTTCCCGCGTTGCGCGAACTCTTGAACCGCGGAAACCCCGATAATTGCGAGCACGGCGATAGCCTGCAATTCCAGGTTTCGCAACCATGCAGGTTCCACAAGCAACGCGTCCCATCGGTGTCCGGGTCGCACCGCGAAGAGAACTTCAGGGATCAAGAAAAGGAAAACTCCGGCTGCTGCGAACACGTGAAATAACGCACGTGCATTCAAATGTGTATCGTTGATAGTCCACCGCGCGAATAGTTGCGCGGGAACCAGAACTAGACAGAGAGCAACAAATTCACCTATCAACCAGCGATGGCTGAGAACAACAACAGGAGAGCATGCCGGCATGAGGATTAGGTCAATCCCGAAGAAAGCCGCCGATACCCAAACTATTCCGATTTCATCGAAACTTAGAATCGGAAGAATTCCCCAAAGCACTGCCCATCCTAGGTAAAGATCGGCAGGCATTCCACGAAGAAGCCCGCCTGAGGCGTTAAACGTCCACCAGCCGAAGTGTAGGTTGAGCAATTGAACCCCCAGCAACGCTGGCAGAGTCCAGAGAAAACCCAGTAGCGCCGCAGGGAATATCCTTGTCCGTCTGGGCCGCAGAAACGCCACAAGGAATGCAGCAATGACGGGAAAATATAGTCCTGCGAATCGGACTATGGCGATACGTGCCATTTCTACTCTCCCCGCGTCTGTTGCGCCGGGATTGCATTGGCCCGAATTAGATACTCAGCGGCCAGGTGAGTCGCATATCGCTCCCATGGGCGAAAGTACCACGCCGGATCAAGCCGCCTTTCGAAATGTAGCGTCCAATTCACGCGAGTGTGCTGCGCATCCAGCGCCTTCCAATTTACTTCCGAGGACTTCCAGTCCAACCAGTGTGCAATCTTGCTGTTGTCGGACACCGCCTCGAATCGGACATATCCTGGACGTGATTCCTTCACCTTGAGCAGGAGGTCACCCGGATGACCCTCGCCGCCGGCGAAGTGAATCGTGCGGGAGGCACCAACTTGCAGACCTTCGCCTCGTGCTTGAATGGGTCGGGGAAACCCCATTCGAAGGTAAGCTGGCAATGGTGTATCGGTTCGCGGGCTGTGACTCAATGCCAGCTGCACTTGTTCCTCTGTGGCATTTACCACCTGTGAGGCCTGCACTGTTTCCTCACGATTGAATGATAGCTTCGGAGCGGTGCCCTCAATGCTCATTGGAACGAGAATCAGCAGTAGGCACGAGAGAGTTGTCTGCCGTTTCTTGCGGTTCCAATCGACAACAGCACCTACCGCGAGCCCTACGAGATAGAAGATCGGCGAGGCCATGAGAATACAGATGAAGCCTTCGCCGAGAAGAGGTCCGGACAGAAGCAAAGCGAGAGTGAGGCCTTTCATAATTCCACCCTTCACGGTTTTAGCTTTCGGCATCATCGCCAAAATGATCGCCAAGACCGCCGGGATACCCACGAATAGCGCGGCTGTTTGCTCCAGTCTTCCACGCACGATGAAGCGATACATGACACTACCTGCGCTCACCGCAAGAATGAGAAAAATTAGGCTCCACTGCGAACGGGTTATCGACGCTTTCTGCTCTAGATCATTCATTGGCTCCTCCTTGCGCGATAGCGAAGGACCAAATCTCTTGCTGCCCCCGCCCAGTCGGGAAATTGGAAAACGAAGCCGGATTGTAGGAGCCGGTAGGGAATGACCCGTCGGCTTTTTAAAATCAGTTCGGTTTCGGTGCGAAGGAGCCACGCGCCAACTTCGAGCATGAGGCGACTGGAAGGAATACCGGCGGCCACTCCTGCAGCTCGGCGCAAGGCTTGCATGAATTCACGATTGGGTATTGGGTTCGGTGCTGCGAGATTGATAGCGCCCTCTAGTTCCTCGTGCGCGATCAGGTAATCGATGCTGCGAAGAAAGTCCGAGTCGTGTATCCAGGAGACGAATTGTTCTCCGGAGCCGGCAGCACCTCCTAGCCTCCACTTCACTAAGCGAAGCAGCTGATCGAAAACGCCGCCACGATCCGGGCTCATAATCATTGCGCTGCGAAGAGCAACCTTGCGGACGTTCGGAATGTTTGCAGCGAAAAAGGATTGCTCCCAACTCGTGGCCACATCAATGCTGAATCTCCAAGTGCTCGGGACGTCGCACTCCTCACCACCAATTTCTCCGCTAGCCTCGTCCATCGGACGATCCAAGGCATGCCGGTAAATTGTGGCCGTGCTGGCATTCATCCACAGACGAGGCGGATGTGCCAATTGGTTGAGCGCGCGGCCCAGCAACTGCGTCGATACGGTTCGGGATTCCTTAATTTCGGCGCGACTTTTCTCAGTGTATCGGCAGTTTACACTGCGACCCGAGAGGTTAATTAGTATGTCCGCACCGTCGAGCGCGCCTACCCAATCGCCAAGATTCGTTCCATTCCACACGATAACTTGCCACGGCGCGGCGTGTTTGTGTCGGGTCAAAACAGAAACATGGTGGCCTTGCCCAGCTAGGTGCCGAGCCAAGATCGTGCCAATCTGGCCGCTACCTCCCGGGATCACGATATTGAGCGGTTGAGTCATTGCTTCGGTTCCAGTACATCGACGGTTTCTTCCCCGTAGGCAATTTCCAGAAGTCTGGTGACGTGTTTTCGGAGGGGGCGCATCAAGGGTAGTGAGGAAAGCTTGATGAGCGAGACCACTATAGCCAGACTTCTCTCAAAGAGTTTTCGAGTCCGCTCTTGTTTGGGTGAAGAGTCGTATACCCAGAAGAGAAGCAATCCCATTTGATAGAGCCACAGCACGCGAGGTAGGTGGGCCTTCAAGTCTTCGGGGACATGTACTTTCCCACCCTCGACGGCTTGGGAGAAAAATCCGATGTCGCGGTCGCGAATGTTGCGAGTTTCTTCACTGAATGGAGATAGAGGATGGTGGGGATCAATGTGGGCGGAGAGCGCTCCCATGAGCTTACGATCCGCCGCGAAATAATCGAGCTTTGCCCGGATGATCGCGCTCACGCGGTCGTGCAAACCCTTTGCATTGGCCAGCGACCGATCGAGCACGGGAGCGAGGTCGACCTGTGCACGCTCGTAGAATCCCATTACGATAGCATCCTTAGAAGCGAAGTAGTAATACGCGGCCCCAAGCGCCACTCCCGCTCGGGCGGCGACATCACGCATTGTGGTCGCGTTAAACCCTTTCTCCCGAAATAGTTGAAGGGCACACTCCAGAATGGTGTTGCGCGTCAGTTCGCCTTTCTCTGTAGTAGAGGCATTCTTGAACATGTTCAAATAGTCACTCGCCCGGGACCCGATGTCAAGTGAAATATTGAACGCGTTCAGTTCTAGGAGCTAAGCCTCATGTTTCCACTATCTTCAGCTGATCTCCCCGCATGTGTGAATCATGGCCGACAAGCGGCTCGTGTCAAGGCTCTTCGACCGCTGCGCGGCGCACAAGGCGCGGCCTTGACACAAGCCTTTCTTCTCGGCAATTTTCTCCGCTATGTGGGGAATGGGTAGGTGTGAAAGCCAGTCCTCACAGGCCGAGGCTATGACCGATGTCTTGCTCAATACCATGGTCTGCGGTTCTTCCGGTGTCGTGAATCGGTGCGGGCGTTGAATGCTGTTCTGCGAAGGGAGTCACATGATTCCGGG
Source organism: Acidobacteriota bacterium (assembly GCA_019247235.1). GTDB lineage: Bacteria > Acidobacteriota > Terriglobia > Terriglobales > Acidobacteriaceae > Gp1-AA145. The sequence goes on along the minus strand of JAFAPG010000597.1, from coordinate 6,668 downwards.
CGAAACCAGACTCGTGGCTCATCTCCGGTGCTTTGTCCAAGCCGTGCTCATGCTGTTGTTTTCTGACCGACTCCATTGCAGACTGCCGCGCTGTGGACACACCGACCGATTCTCGAAGTAGTTCGCGATCGCTGGTCACGATAGCTATCTCGCTGCGTCCACGGCTAGCAGCTACATAAAACAGTTCTTTCTTCATGGCATCCGCGGAGATGATGACATTGTCCACGGTTTTGCCTTGGCTGCGATGGGCCGTGATCGCATAGCCGTGTGTGAACTCGCGATAACTGGCTGGGATCGTCCTACCATCTTCCAGGCGAATCGCAGCCTCATCAACAGATTTCACCTTTACCAACTCTCCATTCGTAGCGCGAAAATCAGGATCTCGACGGTTTGCAGTTAGCATTAAGCTGTCGCCGGAGGCGACTTCGATGGGTCTGCGTTCGTACACCGAGAAAGCGCGTACCTTAGCTGGCGAGATGCTGACCTCCTCCCCGGTGCCCTTGCGAGCGACCAGAGATTCTGGTCCTACACGAACAACTTCGAGCGACTCGTGGCGGTTTGCCAGCTTAGTGTTTCGGTTGAATTGAAGCACGAGTCCCTCTTGATAGTTGGAAATGTCCTGCTTTTGCGCTGCTGTCCACTGAACGGAAACGTACGTATCAAAGCGGCGGCCCGTATCCAGTTCACCATGTGCCAACTTTGCCGCGAGTTACGGGTCGGACCGCGAATCCACCCGGCATGCGATGCAGCTTCTGCTGGACGCACGCACCGAGAAAGAGGAAAAGGTTTGGTGGGCGACCGAAGAGACTGGAGTCTATGCAAGGGGCGAAAGCGCCAGCGTGGAAACGACTGGCTTAGCCGTGCAGGCTTTGCTGCAGTCGGGTGAAGCCGCGGGTACGGCTCGCAAGGCGCTCAACTATCTTGCATCGAAAAAGGATGCGAACGGAACCTGGCAAACTACACAGGCCACAATCATGGCATTGCGCGCGCTGCTAACGGCTACGGAAAAATCTGGCGCGGATGCGCAAGGAACGGTGATCGTGCTGGTCAATGGGAAGCCTGCGGAGAAGCTAGAATTGACGGTGGAGAATAATGATCTGCTGCATCAGTTCGTTTTCAAGGATGTCGATCAGCGAGCGCCAAGTACGGTGGAGCTTCGGTTTGAAGGGAAGGGAGGGCTTGCTTATCAGGTGGTGGGTCAATATTTCTTGCCTTGGGACGAAAAGCCTGCTCCGGAGGCCCTTTCGATCGATGTGTCCTACGACCGGACCCACCTGGCGCAGGATGACCTGGCGACGGCGACTGCCACGATCAAGAACAATCTCAGCAAGACGGCCAAGATGGTGATGGTGGATTTGGGTATCCCGCCGGGCTTCGAGTTACTAAGTGAGGACTTGCAGGATTATCAGGGGAAGAGCGCCAAGATGAACAGCGGCCATCTTTCCAAGTTCAGTCTCACCGCCACCCAAGCGATTCTATACTTTGACGCGTTCGCGCCGGGGGACACCGTTAAAGTCAAATTCCGTTTGCGTGCTAAGTATCCGATCCGAGTGCGAACCTTCCAATCGCGCGTGTACGAATACTACGATCCGGAGGTGGCATCGGCGGCGCGCCCGGTGTTATTGGAAGTGCACCGGTAGTTTGGTGCGGGGTCGGCAAACCGAACGTTGTCCTGAAACGAGCATGGAGGAAGTTGAAGAAGGCTAGTCGGTGAACCAAGAATGCATTCATCAGGTGATTTAGCAATGGAGAACTGATCGGCGGAGTCGCCATGCTCACCGTCCTTTTGCCAAGTACGCGGCGCACTTGTTCCACGCGGATGACAGAGAACATGGAGACACCATCCCTAAGCCTTCGGCTTAGGCCGGTGGAGAGAACCCGAGTCGCGTCGAATGTCATTCGCACGCTGTCGAACAGGGTTCGGCCACGTTCGGTCCGCATCTCAATTTTGTTCGACGGTATAAATGGGGGTTGACACAGCGGTCATTAGCTCGGGCCAGACGAATGCCCTATTCTCAACGCCATTTCCGAGTTCGACGCTCCCTCTGTCGGGAACGCGATATCCCGGCCTGAAGACATGATTCGCTGAATCTCTCTTACCTGCGTCTCCACATTTCCCTTCAGGCAAACCTGGCGCGCTTTGCGAGTAGATTGGCGCGTTGTGCTAGTGCACCTCTCAGCTATTGACATCTAAAGTTGTGAACGAGCGAACGTAAGGAGATCAAATCATGCAAGGAACTATGCTCTACGGTCCGCGTGATATTCGTCTCGAGGATCGGCCGGAACCGAAAATCACCAAGCCAACCGATGCTATCCTCCGCCTCTCGGCCACATGCATCTGCGGATCGGATCTTTGGTCCTATCGCGGTATTCAGTCGATTGCGCAGCCGACCCCGATGGGGCACGAATACTGCGGCATAGTGGAAGAGGTCGGTAAGGAAGTAAACAACATCAAGCCGGGTCAGTTCGTGGTCGGCTCGTTCGCGACTTCCGACAATACTTGCGTCATCTGCCGCGACGGCTATCAATCGTCGTGCGTGCAGCGCGAATTCATGAGCACTGCGCAGGCTCCTTTCTTGCGCGTGCCATCTGCGGACGGCACGCTGGTCGCGACAAACGATCTGCCTCCCAAGGGATTCCTCCCGAGTCTGCTGGCGACATCCGACGTTTTGGGCACCGGCTGGTTTGCGGCGGACGCTGCGAACGTGAAGCCTGGCAAGACGGTTTTGGTCGTGGGCGATGGCGCAGTCGGACTTCTTGGCGTGCTTTCAGCCAAACAAATGGGTGCCGAGCGGATCATTGTGATGAGCCGTCACCCTTCTCGGCAGAAGCTCGCCCGCAAATTTGGCGCGACCGACATCGTGACTGAGCGAGGAGACGAAGGCGTTGCGCGCATCAAGGAACTGACAAAAGGAATCGGCGCGGATTCGGTATTGGAATGCGTGGGTACTCAGGAATCGATGATGCAGGCCATCCAATCTACACGTCCAGGCGGATACCTCAGTTATGTTGGCGTTCCTCACGGCGTCGAGCTGAATGGCGAGCAGTTGTTCTTTGCGCACGTGCATCTGCATGGCGGGCCGGCTCCGGTGCGCCGCTACTTGCCTGAACTGATCCAACTGGTGCTGAACGAGAAGATCAATCCTGGCAAGGTCTTCGACTTGACCCTGCCTATCGATCAGGTCGCGGAAGGCTACCGCGCTATGGACGAGCGCCGTGCGATTAAGACGCTGCTACGACCTTAGCGATTGAGCATTTGGAGCTGATGGAACTTCATCAAGAACCAAGAAAGGATCACATCGTGAGTAATCCCCTGGATTTCAGTGGCAAGGTGGCACTCTTCACAGGTGCGGCAACAGGCATGGGACTGGCTACCGCAAGGGCGTTCGCCGAAGCAGGCGCGAACGTCGTGTTGGCAGACTATAAAGAAGAGACGGTGAAGGCAGCCGCGCAGAGACTGGTCGCCGCCGGTCACAAGGCAATTGCTGTGCGCTGCGACGTGAGTGACGACGCGCAGGTCGCGGCGATGGTGGACCGCACCGTCGCCGAGTTCGGCCGAATCGACGCAGCATTTAACAATGCGGGCGTCATGGCCCACATCGCTCCGACCGCCGACAGCACGCGTGAAGACTGGGACCGCGTAATCGGAATCAATCTGCGCGGCGTGTGGAGTTGCATGAAGCACGAGCTCCGTCACATGGAACGTCAGGGCGCCGGCGCCATCGTCAACAATGCCTCGGTCGGCGCGTTGACCGGCAACCCCGGAATCGCCTCATATATAGCTTCGAAGCATGGCGTGGTTGGCCTGACGCGGACGGCCGCTCTGGAATATGTCAAGAAAGGCATTCGCGTGAATGCGGTGAATCCCGGCCTGATCGACACGCAGGTGGCCCGCGATGTCGTCAGTGGGAACGAGCAAGCTTATGAAGACATCGCGAAGAACGTTCCGATCGGTCGCGCAGGCAAGCCGGAGGAGATCGCCTCGACTGTTCTGTGGCTTTGCAGTCCTGGCGCGAGCTACGTTGTTGGTCATGCGCTTACGGTAGACGGCGGGATGACCGTTGTGTGATCGCGCACGGCGCGTCCCGAAAAACGACTAAGGAGAGAGAAAGCGTAGGATGCCCAGATGAAGTCACTGCTGTTGTTGAGTGTCGTTGCACTGCTGAGCCTTGGAGCGCCTGCACAATCGGCGCATGATCGTAATACAGAAACCAAGTCGCCTTTCGTCGGTGCATGGAAATTGGTCTCACTCGAAGAGCCCGGTGCGGACGGACAACTTCACAAAGCGGGTTGTGCCGGCATGTTCGTCTTCACCCGTGACGGTAGAGCGTCTGTCCAGGTCAGTATCGAAATGCGCAGACTGCCAGTGCCTATGCGCAGGGTGGTTACGAGGCTTCGTACGGCAGCTACCACATCGACGACGGTTCGACTTTCACATTTCACATCGACGGCGCCCTTGCGCGAACGCTCATCGGTAAAGACCTGAAGCGGGCCTACGAGATTTCTGGCAATCGCTTAACTGTGAAATCCACCGACCCAAACGAACAGTGGAAAGTGGTTTGGGAACGCTACTAGAACAACACGGAGGTCAGGAAAAATGAAGCAACGACACCTTGGAAAAAGCAATCTGGAAGTCTCGGCTCTCGGCCTCGGCTGCATGGGCATGAGCTGGTCCTACGGGCCGGCGAAAGACAAACAGGCGATGATTTCTCTCCTTCGCGCTGCGGTCGAACGCGGCGTCACATTCTTCGACACAGCTGAAGTCTATGGGCCATTGACGAACGAAGAGCTTGTTGGTGAAGCCCTGGCTCCGTTCCGTGATCAAGTGGTAATCTCCACAAAGTTCGGCTGGGCGCCTGCTACTGGCGATAAGGAACGATGGAGCGCCTTGAACAGTCGGCCCGAGCACATCAAGGAGGCCGTCGAAGGCTCACTTAAGCGCCTGAGAGTCGATGCGATTGATCTTTATTACCAGCACCGGGTCGATCCCAGTGTGCCGATCGAAGACGTTGCCGGAGCAGTGAAACAGCTGATCCAGCAAGGAAAAGTGAAGCACTTTGGACTCTCCGAAGCAGGCGCGCAAACCATTCGTCGCGCCCATGCAGTTCAACCCGTGACTGCGCTGCAAAGCGAATACTCGCTGTGGTTCCGGCGGCCGGAACAGGAAATTTTGCCTACGCTCGAACAACTCGGCATCGGCTTCGTTCCCTACAGCCCGCTGGGCAAGGGATTTCTCACAGGAAAGATCGCGTCGGATACGAAGTTCGACAGCACTGACTTCCGCAGCACGCTTCCTCGTTTCCGTCCAGAGAACATGGATGCAAATCAGGCGATCGTGGCCCTACTCGACCAGTTTGCGGCAGAGAAGAAAGCGACGCCTGGGCAAATCGCGCTGGCATGGCTGCTGGCAAGAAAGCCTTGGATCGTTCCCATTCCAGGCACAACCAAACTGCATCGTCTCGAAGAAAACATCGGAGCTGCCGAAATTGAACTCACGGCAATTGAACTTCAAGAAATTGAACGTGCCGCTGCGAACATCGATGTGCAAGGGGAGCGATACCCCGAGCACATCGAGCAAATGAGCTATCGCTGAGGTGAATCGCCAAGGGCCGGGGTATGACCCGACTCATCTCGAATTCAAGGAGTACCACATGCCAAAACCATCAGACGGAGCCAAGAAGCTCATCGGCGACTTTTCTCCGAAGCTGGTCGAACTTACCGATCGAGTGCTGTTTGACGATGTCTGGGAACGCAAGGAATTATCGAAACGCGATCGCAGCCTTATCACAGTGGCGGCACTCATCGCGTTAAACCGCCCTGACCAGTTGCGGTTTCATCTCGGTAAAGCCGTGGAGAACGGAGTGAAAAAAGAAGAATTGATCGAAGCCGTCACTCACCTGGCTTTCTACTCGGGTTGGCCAAATGCAATGACCGCCGTCCTGCTCGCGAAAGAAATCTTCGAAGGCAAATAGCCATTATGGTCCAACGTCGCCCTTCGCCTAGCTTACTACGCGTAGCCCTGGTGACCGGCGCTAATCGCGGCATCGGGTTCGAAGTCTGTAGGCAATTGGCCGGGAAAGATTTCGTGGTGCTGCTCACAGCGCGAGATCTCGCGAAAGCGAAAGCGGCGGCAGACAAGCTGAAGAGTGCCGGAGTCATCGAACCGGTTGTCCTCGACGTGGGGGATGCAAGCAGCATCAAGCATGCGGCCGCCGAGGTCAAACGGCGATACGGCCGTCTTGATGTGCTCATCAACAATGCCGGCATCAATTACGACACGTGGGAAACCGCCGAGAAAGCCGACATCGACGGCACGGTCATGGAGACGCTAGCGACAAACCTTCTGGGGCCATGGCGCGCATGTCAGGCATTCCTACCGCTGCTGCGAAAGAGCCGAGCGGGCCGAATCGTGAACGTATCGTCAGAATCAGGATCGCTCGCTCAGATGGGTGCAGGTCCACCTGCGTATCAGGTCACGAAGGCTGCCCTCAATGCTCTGACGCGCACGCTTGCCGCCGAGCTCAATGGAACGCAAATCCTTTTAAACGCCGTGTGCCCAGGCTGGGTCGCGACTGATATGGGCGGCGCTGGTGCTCCTCGTTCCGTTGAGGAGGGCGCCGCGGGAATCGTGTGGGCAGCAACACTGCCCCAGAACGGTCCCACTGGTG
>JAFAPG010000595.1 GCA_019247235.1 Acidobacteriota bacterium | reverse complement strand
GTCCAAGAGCTCATCCAGGATTCCTCCACGCCAACCGCACCGTAAATGGCCGAGAATGTTCGCTTTGCTGAACTCTGCTGCGCCAACGCTTTCGAAATCGGACACCCTCTGCGCGACGATAGAGAGTCTCTATCTGTGATATGTCAGGGGACAAATTGGAAGGAAAACTCGAGAGCCAGGGAGGTTTACCGTTTCTTAGGTAAGAGAGCGACGGTAGAGACCACGACGGGTCCTTTCGCCATACCGCCTATGAGTAGGAGTCCGTCTGAGGTCACGACCAAACTGCGATGGTCCATCGTAGCCTGGGGAGCATTTTCCTGAATGGTTTCCCAAGAGTTGCTCTTTAGATCGAATGCGAAAACCGTCGCAGAAGGTTCGGCGGGCTTGCCCTCAAGATCGACTCCATTGTAGTCATAAATGCTCTGGCTGCCGCCGGCGAAATAGACCTTCTGCTCCCGCTCTGAGCCCCCGGCGGCGATTCGGTACCGCCCCTTTCCCGGATGTGCGGGCAAGTGGGTCCATTGGATGTTTTTAGGATCATGGCGGTCAATCTTGCCAATCCAGCACTCCTCCGACGCTACGTAAGATACTGCGCCCGCTGTGGCATTCTTTTTTGCTCCATCAATGAAAACAATCCTATCGCCAACTACTGATCCGGCATGCCCAAAGACCGCATCGGGAAGCGGGGTAGCCTTGAGCCAGTGCTGAGCTTCGGCATCGTACACCTGAGTTTCATTGGTCGGCCCTTTATCAGAAAACCCGCCAAGCACATATACATAGCGATCGCGATAGACGCCAACGACGGCATCGCGCACGGGGACCAATAAATCGGGCCCACGGTACCAGCGCAGAGCGACGGGATCGTAGATAGACAGGTCGGGAACGATCGCCTGGTGGCCAGTACGGTCGGGCACGAATCCACCGAACAGCAGAATTTGCTGTCTGACGGCAGCGGCGGCCGCAGCAAGTCGTCCGGAACCCGGCACCGCCCGAATCGGCGTCCATTTGTCGTACTTGAGGTTCAAGGCATTCGCATCGTTAGTGACCGAGCTCCAGCTCTTGTCGGCGCCGAGTCCCATCAGTGAGTAAACCAGGACCTGTCCATTGATCTTCACGGCCGCAACCGCGTTATTTGAAATTGGCACGGGGAGGGATGGAAGTTGTTCTCCCCCGAAGAATTTAGGACCTAGAATCAGAAGCAGTGAGATCGAGAGAAGAAGTTTCCGCATGCCGGATCGAAAATATGGCATAAGGTTCAAGGCATTCAGCATAAATGAAGCCTCGGTTTTCGGGAACTCTGGATGACCTGAAGCGATTTTAGCCGTCGTCAAAGTCACTGAGCCGCGCCATCCATCGAATACCCCATAGGGATGCACAGGAAAAGAAAACCCCGCCAGCAACTCTGGGCACGACGCCCGGTTTTGTGTATTGACGCCCGGTTTTGTGTATTAATGAGTCTAGACGCCCGGGAGGCTATGTGAGAAACGGTGGCCTTTTTACCAGAATCACGGCTGCATGGGCATTGACGGCGGCTGTGATGCTGCTAGCGGCATGTCCTCCTCGGCAAAGCATCGAGAGCATCAATCGCGATCCAGGCCGTTTTCACGGTCGCGAAATTACGGTCGCCGGCCGGGTGGTGAATTCCTTCTCCGTGATGGGTGAAGGAGTCTATGAGATCGACGACGGTACCGGTCGTATTTGGGTTTTCAGCAGTAAATACGGTGTTCCCGGACGCTCCCCTGGTATCGCCGTGACCGGAAAGATTGAACAGGGTTTCAGTATTGGCGGCAGGAATTTTGCCACTATACTCCGCGAAACAAGGCGTCGAAGCTAGCCAGATTCAAGAGAACCATAGCTCCGCTTTGATTGCCCTCTGAAACTCGAAAGCTAAGTGAAGCAGCACGGTCCTCGCCTATGCCCGATTGCTGCTGGCAGCTTCGACACACCAAGCTGGCCAGAGCTGGCGCGGGCTTGCGATCGACTTTGTTGCCAGCCTGCCGAGATCACATCCAAAAGCGGCCGCAATCTCGTGTAACCAAACCACTCTCCTGGACAACCCTGCCTGCATGCGCACCCGTGCCGACCAGTAGCTAGATTTGCCGTACTAGGAGTCGTACACTTCGGCTCACCTAAACGACTACAATAAAGGGGTCGATTTTTTCGTTTGCGCCCTCTCTCTTAAGGTGCGCTCATGAAGCTGCGTCAAGGACCATTGTCTCCTCAAAGCCGGGGTGACACAGAACTGCCCGCCCAAAACACCCTTTTTCCAGTCGTAGCCGTTGGTGCATCCGCCGGTGGCTTAGAGGCATTTACCCAGTTGATCCGAGGCCTCACCGGCACGACCGGAATGGCTTTCGTGTTCGTACAGCACCTGGATCCCAGCCATCATAGTCTTCTTGCCGAATTGCTCTCGAAGGCTGCCGCTATTCCAGTCATCGAGGCGAAAAGCGGGGTAGC
>JAFAPG010000594.1 GCA_019247235.1 Acidobacteriota bacterium | reverse complement strand
CACAGGGGCATGTCGCTCGAATTGTCAAAGGTGATCGGCATGGGCATGCCATGTCCGACGATGCCATAGGGTATGGATCCGTCGGCGCGAACCTCCTTGAAGGTGTAACGGAGAATCTCTTTGGCCAGATCAGGGTCGCTAAAGATGAAAGGCAGCGCATGCTGTAGAGGATCGCGCGCGGCCCCCTGAAATCCCATTACGTACTGATAGATGCTGCCTTGCGAGAGGATGTGTTGATGGAAGAAGTCGTCGTAGGTGAGGGCGCTGCGAAGATAATAATGGTTCCAGGCAACTTCTCGTTCAACCCAAGGCTCCTCCGGTGTAGTGAAGCGCAGTCCGCGCTGTTTCCACTCGCGACAGGATTGCTGAAATGCCTGGGAGGAATGGCCGCGATAGCTGGTTATCAAAGACTCCAGGTCGAATCCTGAGATCAGATAGCCGTAGAGAAAGCTGAGCGTTCGGCTTTCGCCCGGTCCTAGGGAGAAGGTTCGTTCAAGCAGGAGCGCACTTCCTCGCCCGCTCTGGCCTAGATCCCCATCCAGTTCCCGTTCGAGACCGCTCGGCCGCATTACTCCCCCAGCCCCAAAGAAAGCTTTGCCGTTGCTGCTCATCCGATCGGCCGGCGCGTCAAGCGACACCAGAAAAGTCGCGGGGGGATTCAAATCATCGAAGGCAGCCGATCTTGGGAGATCCTTCGAAGGCGCAGTTAGGATCGGACTCGGGTTCTTCTCGAGACCGGCCATCTCTGACTCGAAGCGGCGCTGTTCCGATTCCTCCCGGCCGAGAAATTCTTTCTCTTCGAGCAGGCCCGATCGGTTTTCCAGACCACGAAAATGGTGGGCGAATCGTGCTCCGAAGTCATGGCGTAACTCGATCATCCCCTTGCCCGCGGAGGCTTCCATAAAAGAACGAAAAGAGAACTGATACAGCTCGCAATTCCAATACTCAACCCAGCGAAAGTTTGCCGGCTTTGATCCAAGGTTTGCAATGGTTGACTGCGAAAGCAGCACGGGATCATTGCCAAAAGGAGCAAAGATGATTTGGTCAATCGAAGCACTCTCTCCGACCACTTTCTTGCGGAAGTATCCCATGCCGAACAAGCGCTCAAATTGTCTTCCACTTCCCGGGTAGAAAGTCGTGAGGATCACAACGCCGTCGGTGAGGAAACCGATACCGCCCCCAAAGCAGGCATGTTCAGGGGCAAAAGTGTTTAAGAGCTTGGGCGCGCCCTCGTCTTGGCGGACACGCACATGACCGTAGTTCGATGCCAGCGCCACGACGCGGTCATTCCCGACCTGGTGAATATGCTCGCTCGAGGTGAGAAGACCTGGATTTACCCGAGTTGCGGCGCGACGATCGGTGCTCTGGTCGCAGGTATAGCGGAATGCTGGCAACCCGAATTCATCTTCGATCCAGTTCCCGAAATGAGAACCGGAATTAGACTCGGTCGTAGAGCGTCCGGAATACGCGCTCTGTACGCGGGGTTCGATCGAAGGTAAGATCGGGCCGAAGGCAGCTGCGGTCAAACCTCGGGCCACAAACTCACGGCGATTGAGGGCCACGCTAAGCCCTCCGGGAGAATGCCTGACTCACGATCTCCCTGGTGACAACCTGCACAATCTTGCGGTGAGTTTCCTCGGGCGTTCCACGCGCATCAATGACAACCACTCGCTCCGGCTCACGCCGAGCGATCTCTCCATACGCGGCATGGACGCGGGCGAAGAATGCGCGATTCTCCAGTTCAAAGCGATTCTCATCCGAGCTTTCTGAGGACGCGCGCCCCTGGTTGCGCCGGCGGGCACGTTCGACGCTCGCGCCGATATCGGAATCCATAAGAATGGTGAGATCGGGCCGCAAGTTGTCGCAAAGAATGCGATGCAGTACGAGCACAGCTTCGCTGCCCAAACCTCTGCCCGCCCCTTGATAGGCTTCGGTCGAATCTGTGAAGCGATCGCAAAGCACGATTTGGCCGGCCTTGAGAGCAGGAATAATGACCTCCTGGATATGTTGCGAGCGGCAAGCGAACATCAGCGCCATCTCCGCTTCTCGATTCAGGCCGGAGGTCTTGGTGTCCAGCAACAGTTGTCGGATCCGTTCTCCGGTCGGCGTTCCCCCCGGCTCTCGAGTTACCTTAACCGCGACATTTCGTTCCTGCAGTGCGCTGGCGAGACGCTCGATTTGCGTGCTTTTGCCGCAACCATCCAGCCCTTCGAAGGTAATCAACCTGCCGCGTTCCGAGCTCACGCAGAAGATCATACCAGCTGGGCTCCTTCGCGCCGGCCACGGGTCGACCCCTGCTTCTTGGGCTGAGCCATCGAGGCGTCGATAGCAGCCAGCGCTTGTTCGCTGGTATATTCAAGCTTCTACTCGGGTCATGAGGAGGCCTGTGACAGCTCGTCCCTATGGGTTGATCTTGGTAGCGATCATGCTGTCGGCCGTATGCGCAGCCACCGATCATGCCCCTCATCTCACGATCGCGCTCGACGCCGATGAGGCCCCACGGAGGATTTTTCATGCCCAGCTCACCGTTCCCACCAACCCTGGCACTCTGACCTTGTATTACCCAAAATGGATTCCCGGTGAACACGCACCGAGCGGTCCCGTGGTTGATCTGGCGGCTCTTAAATTTATGGGAAACGGCCGGACTCTCCGGTGGCGGCGCGCGCTTGATGACAACTGGACCATTCATGTGGAGGTGCCTGCCGGAGTGGACGAGGTACACGCCGGATTGGATTTTCTCTCACCCGTTCCTGCTGAGCAGGGACTGTTCTCATCTGGCGCTTCGGCCACCGAGAAGATGACAGTCATCAGCTGGAACCAGGTCGTCATTTATCCCAAAGGCTGGACCGCCGATCAGATCATCTGCTCCGCGTCGGTGCGTTTGCCCGCGGGATGGAAATTTGCTTCGCCGTTGCCGGTGGCGACGCAGGCGGGAGACGAAGTGCACTTTGCCCCCGTCTCTTTGTATTCCTTGATCGATTCACCAGTCCTGGCTGGAGAGTACCTTAGGATTATTCCTTTAAACGAAGGGCAAATGCCCCCGGCCGAATTGGACGTGGCCGCTGATAGCGAAGCTGCGCTGAATCCGCCGGCCGAGGTTTGGCAGCACTACCAAAGCCTGGTGCAACAGGCAGTCACTCTGTTCGGTGCCACTCATTATCGCAATTATCACTTTCTCTATAGCTTGAGTGATCACGTCGCTCATTTCGGCCTAGAACATCACGAGGCCAATGACAGTCGCTCGCAGGAGCGCACGTTGATTGATCCCGAGTTGCGAATGCTCGCAGCCTCCCTGCTCTCCCATGAATATGTGCATTCCTGGAACGGTAAGTACCGCCGACCGGCGGACCTGCTCACTTCCGATTATCAACAGGCGATGCAAGATGACCTGCTCTGGGTCTATGAGGGACTGACCGAGTACTTGGGGAACATTCTAGCGGCCAGAAGCGGCCTTTGGACCCCGGAGCAGTATCGCGACAACCTGGCCGAGGTGGCTGCGCGGATGGATCATCACCGGGGAAGATCGTGGCGCAACTTGCAGGATACGGCCGACAGTGCTGCCCAGCTTTACTTTTCGCCTCACCAATGGGAGTCATGGCGGCGCGAGGTTGACTTCTATGACGAAGGCGAACTCGATTGGCTTTGGGCGGATGTCATTATCCGCACCCAGTCGAAGGGAACAAAATCCCTCGACGACTTCTGTCGCTCTTTTCATGGCCCGCCGAGCAGCGGGCCCATGGTGAAAAGCTACACCTTCGACGACGTCGTAAATGGGCTGAATCAAGTACTTTCCTACGATTGGCGCGGCTTTTGGTCAGATCGGCTGACCACTCACGCGCCTCACGCGCCGCTGGGCGGGATCGAAGGCAGCGGGTGGACGTTGGCGTATGACGAGAACCGTTCGGAGATGATGCGCGCCTGGGAAGAAGACCATCGCACGATGGATGCGGTCTCGTCGCTCGGTTTTGCCGTGAAAGAGGATGGCGAGATCACCGACACCATCGAAGATATGGATGCGGCCCGCGCCGGAGTTGGTCCGGGCATGCGCCTGGTAGCGGTGAATGGACGTCGTTTCACACCCCAAGTTTTGCGCGACGCCTTATCCGCCGGTAAAACCAATGCCCGCCCCCTGGCCTTGTTGATCGAAAATGCCGACTATTTCCGTACCCTCACTCTCGATTATCACAGAGGAGAAAATTATCCCCATCTCAGGCGCGATGAAGCCAAACCTGATCTTTTGAGCGAGATTACTCGGGCCCGTTAACCGGCTGTTCCTTCCTCCCGGGGCATGGTTCCATGTCAATCGTTTTCTTCCACGCAGGCCAGTAAATCGCTTTCTGGCCTTGTGCTACCGGGCTTGATCGTCGCAACCAGGTGAAACATCTCCTGAGGGCCCCGCTTTCTGGCATTCTCCTCGAA
>JAFAPG010000489.1 GCA_019247235.1 Acidobacteriota bacterium | reverse complement strand
CTGGCGCTCGATCTCCGCCTGCTTGAGCACGGTGGCGATGAGCTCCCGTTCCCGACGCGCGATCTCGGCTTCCTGTACCTTGACTTGCTGCTCTTTCTCTACCTGCTGGACCTTCACTTGCTCGGCAACTACCTGTTGCTGCATGATGTTGGTCTGAATGTCGTAAGCCTTATCGGCTTGCGCTTGCTGTCGTTTGGTAACCTCGAGGAATTGCGCCCGCTTCACTTCCAGATCACGTTGTGATTCGGCTTGTTTGGCGAGCGATAAGGTCTCGGCCAGCACCCGCTCCTGATCAGCTTGAGCCTTGGCCACGGCGGCTTCCCGCGTCGCCAATGCCCGCTTGATAGCGGTATCGCGTTCAGCTTCGGCCGCGGCCACGTCCGCGTCGCGTTTAATCCGGACAACGTCGGGCTTGCCCATGTTGAGGATGTACTCGTTTTTGTCGCGTACTTCCTTGATGGTGAAAGAGATCACCTCTAGCCCCATCTTGTTCATGTCGTCGGCGCAAGTCGAGCGCATACGCTCGGAGACCATCTCCGGTTGCTTCACGATTTCTTCGACGGTGAGTTGGCCGATAATGCCGCGGAGATGCCCTTCCATCACCAGACGGATCAGACCTTCGCGCTGGTCTGGCGTTTTGGTGAGGAATTGCTCTGAGGCAGTGAGGATGGACTCGCGGTCGGATTTGACCTTGATTTGTGCGACCGCCTCGACCGTCACCGCGACGCCTTGACGTGTGTACAGGTCCTGCTGTGGGGCGACGTCGAACGACATCAGCTCGAGAGAAAGTTCGCGGCAGACCTGCACCATAGGAACGACAACTTTGCCGTGGCCAACCACGACCCGCGTGCCTCCTAAACCATAGACAATCAATGCCTCATGGGGCCCTGCCTTGCGATACAGCCTGGCCAAGCCACTCATGAGCAGCATGAGGGCGACCACCCCCAGTCCGACCACGATCCAAATTTCAAATGGCAATCCCGACATAAATCCCTCCTCCTCTGTCAGCACAAACTCTGATTGTGGTCGACGGCGCATTGGCTGACCACCCGATCTAAGTTGCGTATGATTCTTTCCGGTTGGCGGTGCCCGAGAAAGACTTCTCCCTCGGTGGTGTCGAGGCGAACACCGCGATTGCCCCAAACGTAAGCTCGGCGATTGCCAAGCGCACGAATGCCGTAGCCGCCGACCGCACTCCAGCTTTCAATCCTGTAGCTGCGAATGAAGCGTGCGGGAATGGAGCGCAGACGAAATCCTAGAGTTCGAATCTCAACCCCGTCGGCCGTAAAAACATAATGGAAACCACTCCAGGCGAGAGCCGCGGCTGCAAGCATCAGGACAATGGCCAGAGCTAACCCTAGCCGCAAACCCACCATAGGCACCTGCCAGGCCAAGGCCAGAAAAGCTGCGCTTAAGGCAGCGAAGAAAAACCCCCACCTCATTGACTGATGAATTTCATCGGCAAGAATCGTGACTGCCGATAATTTAGCTCCGCGCCCTGTGGTAAGGGTCAAGCCAACAACTAAGATGGCGGTCACCATACTGGCCGCTACCACGGGGGTGATATTGATGGCTCGTGCGCGAGTATTAAAGCCGATGACCGAGTCAGTCGCCCACACCAGAGTTCCCAGAACCACATAAAACATTCCCAGCAGGCCCCAGGAGGTCGGGTCTGGTTTCTTGATGCGCCCTAAGATCCAGGTCGCGGTGATGGTCGACAAAGTCGTAATGCTTAGTGAAATGCTGAGCCATGCGGAGCGCGGCATCCAGCCATTCGGCTGGTTGTCGACGTTGAAATGGGTGGCCAAGCGCAGGGGGAGCTGATGCCATCCTACGGCGCACAGCACTGCTTCAGCGGGCAAGCACAACCAAAGTAGTCCAGACAGAATTCGGAAGCTCGGCGTGCCTTTATCCTGCCTGCTCATGGTGTGCGCGCCTCCTTTTCCGAGTTCGGTTTGTCTGCTGGCCCCAGATCTTTGTCTTCTCCCGACAGTTCGGCCCAGGGGCGCACGTAGGCGACGCCTCTTTCGTAACGGGTAACAACCACCTCCGCCCCTTTGACAATGGGCCGGCCATCTTCGGAACGAGCTGCACAGACCCTGCGCGTGCCGGCTTGGGAGTAAATTAACTCCCCCGTGCCACCCTCGCGGATGCGCACCGAAAGCCTGCCAAGCACACCTGCCATTTCAAAATCGGCGGAATCTAGCTCAGCGTCGGGTGAACTCAAGACGCGGGAGAGAAACAGGTAAACGATGGCCGCGCCTCCGGTCCCGCTCAACAAAGAGACGAGGAGCACGGTGAAGAACCACATAGTCGAGTGGCGGGCCAGCAAGTAGCCGGTGCCGCCAAACCAGGCTAAAAAGGCGGTAAGCGTGATTAAGCTAAATGGACCGATGTGGTCCGCATTCGACCCCGCCCCGCCGTGCGCGGCTCCGGGATGAGCGTGCCCAATAGAGAGGTGAAGGTGAGGTAAATTTAGACGCAACCCTCCCGTCAGAAAGGTCAGCAGGCTCAGAAAGAAACCCACAGCAAAGCAGACGAAATAGAAATCAGCCCAAGTCATACGCGTCCTCCGCGCCGACTGCCTTGCCGGTGCTCGTGCGGGTGAGGCATAAGGGATTCGAACAAGCGATCGGTAAGCCCGGGGGTATCGAGAATCACCCCCAGCAATAGCAAACATTTGCGTGTGTCGTTCTGGCGGGCGGCTTTAATCAGAGCTTCGCTCAACTCGGGATCTCCGGCAAAACTCTCCGCCCCTTGTAAGAGCCATCTATCCAGACGGCCTTCGACGGTTCGCAGATCGGACGTGAGCTCGGTGTGAAATCCCTCTGGATCATCCACCAAAAAGCCAGGATGAATCTTGAAGAATCTCGCTAGCAGCGAGCGCGTGGCTTGGGTCATGTGGCGCCGCGAGCCATTCTCTATTTGGGAGATATACGACTGGCTGATATTTTGCCCCAATTCCTTGGCAATGGCCTTAACCAGCTCCAGCTGGGTAAGCGGCCGCTCCAGCCCTCGCAGCGAGCCCTCGACATCGCGCAGGTAACGAACTTTCTCCGCAAGCGTCATATTGCTAATTGCAATATTTATATTACAATTAGTAAACTACTGTCAAGACCAGGATTATGGCTGTTTTCAAAGGCTTATGATCGTCGGCGTGAACCCCAACGCGCAGGAGCCGCACCACGCCCTGGGCCCGTCGCCCTGGCTGCTTCCCCTCGTCGTGTCGCTACATAATCTGGAAGAGGCTCTCTG
>JAFAPG010000569.1 GCA_019247235.1 Acidobacteriota bacterium | reverse complement strand
CATCCTCGCAAGCGGCCGTTGTTGCGTTTGATGAGAGAAACAGGCTGAACAAAATTTCTGCGGACGGCGGGGTAAGCTTGGTCGACTACCCTCGACCACCCTCCGCAGGGGCCGAACGGATCGAGGTCCATTCTCCCCGCATGGAGTTTTTCGTGGCCGCAGGTCGCCGGCTTACACGCGCGGAAACAGTAGGTCCACCAGAGATTGTGGTTTTTCCGCCCGCCGCGACCGGGAGCTTGGAAAGCCACATTACGGCCGATAAGTTCACCGCCGATTTTCAAGAGCTAGGCCAACTTCGCTCTATTCATGGAGAAGCACATGCGCGGGTGCTTGCGGCCTCAAGCCAACGAGCCGGCGAGCCCCAAGGAATGAGCTCGAGCGACACCATCGATGTGTACTTCCGCTCGGGCAATCAAATTGAAAACCTCATTCAGCAAGGTCATTTCCTCTATCGCTCGGGTGATAAACAAGCCTTCGCCGAGCGAGCGCGGTATACGCCGGGGGACGAAATGCTCGAACTGAGCGGCTCTCCTCGCGTTGTTGAAGCTAACATGACCACCACCGCCGAACACATTCGGCTAAATCGCAGCAGCGGAGAAGGCATCGCCCAAGGCGCGGTTAAGACCACTTACAGCGATTGGAAGCCACAACCAGGAGGATCGCTGCTGGCAGGGACCGATCCAGTACATGTCACTGCTGGCAGCGCAAATCTCGACCGCGATTCTGGCGTTGCTATTTACCATGGCAGCGTTCGTCTCTGGCAGAATGCCAACATGATCGCAGCGCCTTCCATGCGCTTTGAACGCGACCAACGCACCTTCATTGCCGATTCCAGTCCGAGCGAACCAGTTTCGACCGTGCTCGAACAAAGTGACATCGATCGAAAGACCACCGCCGTTCGAGTCACCTCGAGTCGTTTGGTTTACCGGGAGGGCGACCGGGTGGCCGATTTCGAGGGCGGGGTCTTGGCCCAGAGCACTGACTTCGTCATCTCGGCAGAAAAAATGAAGGTTTTCCTCGCTCCCCAAGGCAAGACCCCCCCTGACCGGATCCCTTCAGCTCCAGCCAAGCTTGAACGCATCGTCGCCTTGGGAGCAGTTCGCATAACTCAGCCCGGTCGCCAAGCCAATGGAGAGCAACTGACCTACACAGCGCCCGAGGGTAAGTTCGTGCTCAGCGGCGGAACGCCTAGCATTTTTGATGCCGAACATGGCAAGATTACCGGGGTTTCGTTGACTTATTTTAGACGCGATGATAGGGTCGTCGTGGATGGTGACAGTCGGCTGCCGGCGGTCACGCACACGCGAGTGGTACGTTAAATGCATACTCTGGCCGCTGAAGACATCTGTAAGTCCTATCGCGGCCGGCAGGTCGTAAATGGTGTCCGCCTCAGCGTAGGCCAGGGCGAAGTTGTTGGTTTGCTGGGACCTAATGGTGCGGGCAAGACCACGACCTTTTATACCCTGGTGGGCCTAATCCCCCCGGATGCGGGCCGCATCCTGGTGAACCAGGAAGAGATCACCCACGTGCCCATGTATCGCCGGGCACGAGAATTCGGGATCAGCTATCTCCCCCAAGAAGCGTCGGTGTTTCGCAAGCTCACGGTCGAGGAAAACATCCTTGCCGTGCTCGAGGCCCAGCCCTCTTCCTGGCACGAACGTCGGGAAACGATGGAACAACTGATCGACCAATTGGGGCTCGAGCATATTCGACGCAACCGGGGATATGCACTTTCCGGCGGAGAGCGGAGAAGAGTGGAAATTGCCCGCTCGCTCTCGATCAATCCTCGCTTCATATTGCTGGATGAGCCCTTTTCGGGAATTGATCCCATAGCGGTGCTGGATTTGCAGAAAATCATCAGCAATATGAAGGCCTCCGGGATCGGGGTGCTGATAACCGACCACAATGTACGAGAGACGCTATCGGTCACTGACCGCGCTTACATCATCAATGACGGCAAGATCTTTCGGCACGGCACTCCCGAGCAGCTAGGCAGTGATTCGGAAGTAAGAAAAGTCTACTTGGGAGAGAGTTTTTCGCTCGTCTGAGAGGGTTTGGACAACTGAGTTTATGGTGCTGTTGCAACCAAAATTGCATTTAAAAGTCTCGCAGAGACAGATCCTCACCCCCGGATTGGTGCAGATGGTCAGCGTGCTTGCGCTCAACAAACTTGAGCTCAAGGACATGATCAACTCCGAAATGGTCGAAAATCCGGTTCTCGAGGAGCTCGAAGACGCCGTCCCTTTAATCGACGACGTCGGCCGGCAGGAAGAGGAACGGCAAAGAGCCGACGGCGAAGAGGCTCCTGCGGCAACTAGCGAAAAGAAAGACTCCTTTGAAGAGATCGACTTCGGATCCTTCTTCAAAGATTACCTTGATCCTGGGTTCCGCAGCCCCAGTGAATTTGAAGAGATCGAGCGCCCCTCGTTTGAGAATTTCTTGTCGAAGCCGAGTACGTTGACCGACCACCTGATGTGGCAGTTGGGCTCGATTCCGACCCGGCCCGCGGTCCGCCAGGCAGCCGAATTAGTCATCGGCAACTTAAACGAAGATGGTTACTTAATTGCCAGCGATGAGGAATTGTTGGGATTGGTCCCCCCCTCTTCTCCGGAAAGCGATCAGGCCAAGGCCGAGAGGTTGGTCAAAGAGGCGGCTGCACTTGGTATGGCGTCGTCGGAATTCGAGGGGGCCGGTGAGGAGGACGGTTCTAGAACAGAGATGCTGCCGCAGAGAATATCTCAAGAGTCCATCTCTTCCTCAGTCAGCTTTGCCCTCTCTGCTCAAGGCGCGGCCACCGGCGTGCAAGCGGCTGCCATTCCGCCGAGCCAAATCTCTCCTCGCGCAAATGGGAGCAGGGTAGTTCAGCCGAATTTCACTCGCGAAGACCTCGCCGAAGCAATCGAAGTTGTCCGACAGTTAGATCCGCCCGGCGTGGCCTGCCGGGATGTTCGGGAATGCTTGCTCTATCAGTTGCGCTATCACCAAAATCAGTTCGACAAAAACGGAAATGGCGCGGCGCAGGTGCTAGCTGACGCCGTCGCGATCGTCGACCAGCACCTACGCGCCTTGCAGAACAAACAGTACAAAGAGATTGCCCGCGCCCTGGGCCGTCCGCTTGAGGCCATTCCGCTTGCACTCGACTATATTCGCACCCTGGATCCGCGCCCTGGCCTGCGCTACAACAAGGTCCAGCCTCGACTGATCGAGCCCGACGTGGCCTTTGTCAAACATGGCGATGAGTGGACGGTCATCATGAACGATGACGATGTGCCCACATTGCGTTTGAACCCTGCGTATCGCCGGTTGCTGAGTCGGGAAGGGAATGATAGAGATACACGGAACTACGTAAAGGAGCGCTTTAAGAGCGCCATTCAGCTGATCAAAAATATCGAGCAGCGCAAGCAAACGATCATGAAAGTCTGCTACACCATTGTCAACCGGCAGCGCGACTTTCTGGAGAAGGGGATTGACGAATTAAAGCCGATGATGATCAAAGAAGTCGCCGAAGAGATCGGCGTACACCCCTCGACCGTTAGCCGTGCCGTGGCCAACAAATATTCCCACACTCCTCAAGGTGTCTTCGAGTTGCGCTATTTCTTCAGCGAGAGCGTGAACGGACCGGAGGGCGGAAATACCTCGCTTCTCATCCTGAAGCGTCGAGTGAAGAAGTTGATTGAAGAGGAAGATCCATCGAAACCCCTTACTGACGAGCAGATCACGCGTATTT
>JAFAPG010000508.1 GCA_019247235.1 Acidobacteriota bacterium | reverse complement strand
TCGGCAACTGTTCGCCAAAGGAGCGAGCCTCCGACCTGAAGCGTAATCTCCTCCCACATGGCAAATGGGCGGCCAGAGAAAAACACCGCGGCTTGCGCCGCCTCGTCAAGTGATGCTGCCCTCAGGTATTCGGCCAAAAGGGCCGTTTTTTCGAGCTTCTTCGTGGTTTGGCCGATTCGCTCGGCAGTTTGTGCAAACTGGCGCATCGCGCTCTTAGAACCGTCAGGTTATCTCGTCGGCGCCCACCGGCCGTGGTCCGCAATGGCGGGCAACTGGTGCCAAGCTTTCTAAAACGTTGACCTCGCCAATTGTACGGCTGCGTAATCCAGCTTACTCCCGCCAACGATCACCAGGAGGGACTCCGGTTGCTCCGGCAGGCTAGGTTCGATTTTGGCCTCGCCAGGCCCTAGCCCAGAAGTTCCCACCAGACAACCCCGTGCGACGCGCCTTCGAGTGGGCCAGGCGTTTACGACCCCTTATTGAGAATCCTTGCTTTTTGATGAAATTATTTATACAACGATTTATACTCGTGGAACATTGCTCAGCTGAACATCATCTAAATCCTTATGCAGTTTTTTAAAACTTTGTGGCGTTTTCTCGTCGCCATTCAATTATTGCCGGCCCTTGAGGGCGGTGAGGAAACTCTGGTGGGCGGCCAGGCCGTGCTCGAAGGGGTGATGATGCGAACCCCGCATGCCTGGGCAATCACGTGTCGGAAACGGTCTGGGGAGCTCTCCACTCACAGCGAGCCGCTAGAGCGACTCTCGGAAAAGCATACCTGGATGGCTTGGCCGGTGGCTCGCGGAGTCATGACTCTGGGCCATGCCATGACGCTGGGTTTCCGCGCGCTGCGCTTTTCTGCCAACGTGCAACTGGACGAAGTAGAGATGGCCAAGGAGGCCCATGGGGCCGGTAAAAAGCTTGAAATCGCTGGTTGGCTGGCGGCCGTAAACATTGCATTGTCAGTTGCATTCTTCATCTTCATGTATAAGTACCTGCCACTGCTTGCCACCACCGAACTCAAGAAGGCGCATCCCTGGCTGAATGGGCAGATCATGTTCAACTTGGTTGATGGCCTGATTCGCCTTGCGCTGTTCCTGATCTTCATCTGGGGAACTTCCTTGCTGGCTGACATCCGTCGCGTGTACCAATATCATGGCGCCGAGCACAAGACAGTGTTCGCCTTTGAGAACAATGACCCGCTGGATATTAGAGCCGTGCAGAAATACCCGACCTTCCACCCTCGCTGCGGCACCAGCTTCTTAATGACGGTGATGATCCTTTCGATCTTTATTTACATGCTGGTTCCGGTCACGACGTTCTGGGCGCGTTTTGCCATTCGCATCGCCCTGCTGCCGGTGATCACCGGTGTGGCCTACGAGATCATTCGTTTTGCCGCCAAGCACCGCAAATCCTTGTTCTCGATGATGACCGCTCCCGGCCTTTGGCTGCAGCGCATCACCACCCGCCCTCCCGCCGACGAGCAGGCTGAGTGTGCCATTCAGGCACTCGATCACGCGATGCAGCTGGAGAAAGAGCGCGGGGGCGAACTGGTCATCGCCTAGCGGCTGCACGCCGCAAAATTCTCACCTCGTCACTCGGATGGTCAGAACAAATTTGAGGAAAGCGACCGGCCAGCTCGCCTGGCCTATTCCACCTTATGTTTGAACGACTGGAACAGATCGAAGCCCGCTACGAGGAACTGACTCAGGCGTTAGCCTCGCCTGAGACCATCGGTGATTCGCTGAAATATCAAAAAACCGCCAAGGCTCACAGCGAGATTGCCTCGATTGTCGAGAAATATCGCGAGTACAAGGACCTGAAAAAAGGCATTCGTGACAGCAAGTCACTCCTGGCGGAGGAAAACGACCCCGAAATGCGGGCCTACGCGCAGGAGGAGCTCGAGAAACTTGAGGCCAGGTCAAATCTGGTCGGGGAAGAGCTTAAGGTGCTGCTCCTGCCCAAAGATCCCAACGATGAGAAGAACGTGATTTTAGAAATTCGGGCGGGAACCGGAGGCGACGAGGCCACTCTGTTCGCTGCCGAAGTGTTTCGCATGTACGATCGCTATGCGGAGTTACAGGGCTGGAAAGTCGAGGTGCTTTCTACTTCGGAGTCGCCGGTTGGCGGATTGAAGGAAATCATCGCCCTCATCGAGGGTCAGCGTGTCTATTCTCGACTGAAATTTGAAAGCGGAGTGCACCGCGTCCAGCGCGTGCCTCAGACCGAGCAACAGGGGCGGGTACACACCTCGGCGGTCACCGTAGCCGTTTTGCCCGAGGCAGAAGAGGTCGACATCAAGATCGATCCCAAAGATATTCGCGTCGACACTTTTTGTTCCTCAGGACCAGGCGGACAATCGGTAAATA
>JAFAPG010000500.1 GCA_019247235.1 Acidobacteriota bacterium | reverse complement strand
AGAACTGGAGAAGTCCCGTGTACATCGAAAGCGATGAGCGTCCGGTTATCCTTACAGGCGATCGTCCGACCGCCCCTCTCCATCTTGGAAATTATGCCGGCTCATTAAAAAATCGTGTCGCCCTGCAACATTCCCACAAGCAGTTTGTGCTTTTGGCGGATACTCAGGCGCTCACCGACAATGCGCACAATCCCGAAAAGGTGCGTCGCAATGTCATGGAGGTGACGCTTGATTATCTCGCCGTCGGCATCGATCCTCTCGCGACCACCATCTGTGTACAATCCACGTTGCCCGCATTAGCGGAGTTGACGCTTCTTTATATGAATTTCGTGACGGTGTCGAGGCTAGAACGCAATCCTACAATCAAGGAGGAGATTCAAAGCCGAGGTTTCGGGCGCGATATTCCATCTGGATTCTTGTGTTATCCGGTGGCTCAGGCTGCCGATATTACAGGATTTAAGGCTACCGTCGTACCGGTGGGAGACGATCAGATTCCATTGATCGAGCTAACCAATGAAATCGTCCGCCGCATAAATCGGCAAGTTGGGCGCGACATCCTACCTGAGGCCGCGCCTCTCGTTCCCGCGATCGGCCGCATTCCGGGCATTGCAGGAAAATCAAAGATGAGTAAGATGGGGGCTGATACGATACGGCTCAGTGCATCGCCGCCGGAAATCCGCAATGTTGTGCGGCGCATGTACACCGACCCGAACCACGTGCGAGCAGAAGATCCGGGCCGAGTGGAAGGAAACGTGGTTTTCACTTACCTGGATGCGTTCGACGAAGACCGCGCGCAGGTCGAGGAACTTAAAGACCGCTACAGACGTGGCGGCCTGGGTGATACCACCGTGAAGCGCCGTCTGGAGGACGTATTGCAGTCTCTGCTCGGGCCAATCAGGGAGCGCCGGGAACGCTTCGCCCAGGAGATGGGGTATGTTCTTGACGTGCTGCGCACCGGGAGCCTCGTTGCTCAGGAGAAAACGCAGACTACCCTCGACGAAGTTAAAAGCGCCCTCGGAATCTTTGTCCTGGCCGAGCAGTAATGGAACAATAACCTGCCAAAGTGGCTCTCGGATGATCGAAATGTTATAAATTGCGAACTTATGCCAACGCAATAATTAGTTTTTATTATTATAAGAGGACAAAGTGAGCGGGCCGAAGGCTTTCACATGCTGCACTGCGCTCTCTGGAATCGCAGCCCTGCCCGAGTTTCCAGCATGGAGCATCGCTTTGACGATGTTTGGCTTTTATGTTCTGACATGCTGCTGGGTCAGCACGACTGTTTTCGGGCAGAATGTTCCACCCCAAGCCAAGTGCGAATTTGACGCCCGCAATACCGATGCTCGAGTTGTGAGGATTGCTGGCGGCCCGCCCGTAAACTACTACTTTGCCTGTCAAAAGAACCGTCGAAGTGCAGATCGAACGGGCTGCATCAAAGGCACGCGTCCGGCGGGATTGGTGGTTACGGTGAACCGCACGGATGGCGCCTGGGCCTGCATTTCGGGGGGCGATTCTACATCGGGCTGGGTGCAAACGACCGATCTGGAGCAACTGCCGAGCGAACCCAAAGTCGCGTTCGAAAGCTGGCAAGGCTGGTGGCAACATCCCGCTGCGCTAAGAGTCAAAGGACGGCGAAACGACCGGCTACTGATAAGTACGGGGAGAATGCCGGGATCGCTGCGCGTGAGTGGACGGGCGTACTGGTATGGCAAAGGAGACGTGGTTCATTTTGGTCAGCTCAATGGGGAGTCGACACCCATGGGTAAATATCTCCACATCGTGGACGGGCGATGCATTCTCGACTTAAGCATCACGATCGAAAAGGGTGCTCCGGAACTGCAGGGCAGCGACAATCAGGCTTGTGGCGGTTTAAACGTAAACTTCTCGGGTAAGTGGGTGAGGTTCACTCCACGAGAGGCCAAGACAAGCAGGGGGAGTTAGTAGCTGCCGTTTGTGATCGGCACACCAGACATTCTTTGCCTAGTTTTTGGTGTCGGAACCCTCGTAAACTAAAACCCATCCCTTTGCCGATTCACAGAATCAATAAGAGAACCAACTTCTCCTTCGAGGTGCTCGCATGCAACTGAAGCCTTTTTTGCTCGATGCCTGGCTGGACGGGTACGAACACGATATCGAATTCAACCTCGCCGCGAGCACTGGACCGACTTGGAGTGTAAACGAAATCCTGGCCTTGGCCGACGAGGAAACCCGGCGCCACTTCCTGAACCACAACCTGGTATACAGCCGTCCGGCCGGCAGGAACGGTCTTCGTGAGGCAATCGCTGAAATGCAGGGTGTTCCGGTC
>JAFAPG010000672.1 GCA_019247235.1 Acidobacteriota bacterium | reverse complement strand
AGTTCTGTTTGTCGATGATGGGGAATACATGGCCGTTAGCCACGAACAGATCGAGAAAGCCGTCATTGTCGAAGTCCAGAAATCCGTTTCCCCACTTCAGAAATGGAATGGAGGGTTCGACCAAGCCGGCTTGATAGGTAACATCGGTAAGTATGCCGTTGCCCTCGTTGCGAAACAGGACGCTGTAGTCATCGGAAAAGTTGGAGACATAAAAATCCATGCGCCCATCACGGTTGTAATCGCCGACGGCCAGTCCCATGGAGGCCATCAGGCGGCCATCTTCGGTCAAGGCAAAACCGGAGAGATAGCTCATGTCCTCAAATGTGCCATTGCGTAGGTTTCGATAAAGATAATTTGGGCGGGAATCATTGATGACCAGAAGGTCCAGCCATCCGTCATCATCCACATCCACAAAGGTAGAGCCGAAACCATAGCCGCCGCTTGGATCCGAAACGCCCGCCTTCGTGCTCACGTCGGTGAAGGTTCCGTCGCCATTGTTGTGAAACAGGTGGTCTTGTTCACCGGCAAAGGCCACCGGGCCGCAGGTCAACTTTACCCCCATGTAATCACAGCTTTTGGGATTATCAGGATCAAACTTTGCATATCCGGGTACGAACAAATCCAACTTGCCATCGTGGTCGTAGTCGCCCCAAGTGGGACCGGTAGACCAACCTCCCAGTGCCACTCCAGACTTTTCGGCGACATCGCTGAAGGTTCCATCGTGATTGTTGTGATAAAGCCGATTCTTGCCGAAGTTAGCCACGTAGATGTCCGGCCAGCCGTCGTTGTCGTAATCGCCGACCGCGACTCCAAATCCCCACCTCTGGTTCTCCACCCCGGCTTTCGCCGTGACGTCGGTGAATGTGCCATTGTGGTTGTTGTGCAGCAGCATCGATTTGGGGGCGGGTTCTTGGCCGCGGAGCGCTGCCACGGTTGACCCATTGAGCAGGTAAATGTCTAGCCACCCATCGTGGTCATAGTCCAAAAGCGCCACCCCGGAACCCGGCACTTCCAAGATCAGGCTTTTCTCCGGTGAGCCTGAGCGTTGATGGAAGACGTCGATTCCAGATTCGTGTGTTTCGTCCTTGAAGACAATGGGAGCGTCTGGCACAAAGCCTCCCGCCGTGATGGGGCGATGCTCGGAATCGAAAACCGCCGGATGCTTTGGACGAAGTAGGACCCGCACGTAGTTATCATTCGCGACTGACTCCGGGGAAGAGGGAGCCGGCGCCTGGGCCATGACCCATGAAATAGTCAGGACGGAGGTCCCAAAAGCGATCGCCTGGAGACATCCAAAAGACCTCATAGCGGAAGTTAACGCATGATCCCCGGACTAGCTTGTATGGACCGCATCCCAGCATGTTAACAGCAAATCCGTCAGAGTCTCCGCGAGAGAATCGCACCTAAGCGGGCATCTACCGGAGAAGAGTGAAGGAGGAAGGTTTCAGAACTTCGATCCCGGTTCCATCGCAACTGGGGCGATCAGCGGCTTCGAACTCACGATAGAAGCTCCTGGTGGTAAACTCGCGCTTTCTCTCATGCCTAGACTATGGAGGTGTCATGAGCTGGGCGCGTAAGCTTTCAAAACCATACCGAATCGCCTCGAGCCACAATTTTCGCTTGCGGGATTTTGATCCCGGCAGCACCGGTCATTTTCGCTCGAAACAACATGCCGAGGAGCTGCTCGGAAAAGGCGTCGCCGAGATGGCGGAATTGCAGGACAAGCTGTATGCCCAAGACCGCTGGGGCGTCCTTCTGATTTTTCAAGCGATGGATGCGGCCGGCAAAGACGGCGTCATCAAGCACGTCATGTCGGGGGTTAATCCCCAGGGAGTTCAGGTTTACTCTTTCAAAGCACCCTCGACCGAGGAGCTCAACCATGATTTCCTGTGGCGCACCAGCAGGTGTTTACCGGAACGAGGGCGAATCGGCATCTTTAACCGTTCCTACTATGAAGAAGTTTTGGTTGTCCGAGTACATGCCGATTTGTTAAAGAATGAGCGCCTGCCCGAAAACCTCGGCGGCAAGAAGATATGGCCGGACCGCTTTAAGGATATTTGCAGTTTCGAACGCTATCTTTCACACAACGGAATTGTGATCAGGAAATTCTTTTTGCATCTTTCGCAAAAAGAGCAGAAGCGACGATTTCTGAAACGACTCGAAACCCCGGAGAAGAATTGGAAGTTTTCCGCCGCTGATATTCGTGAGCGCCAATATTGGGACGATTATATGTCTGCCTATGAGGAGGCGATTGCCAATACCTCGACAGAGCATTCTCCCTGGTACATCGTTCCCGCCGACAATAAGTGGTATACACGCCTGGTTGTAGCGGCAGCTGTCATCGATGCCCTGAGTGGCCTAGAACTTGACTATCCGAAAGTCGAAAAAGAGAAGCGCCAGGAGCTTGAGGCGACTAAACAAGAGCTGGAGCGCGAAAAATAGGCTCGCAACCGGCGTAGCGAAGCACGCACCTTGGACCATGTCAGGACCACTGCCTATTGTCGTCGGGATTGGAGAGATCCTTTGGGACCAGCTGCCATGGGGACGGCAGCTGGGGGGAGCCCCGGCCAATTTTGCCTACTGCTCGCACCTACTCGGTAATCAGGCCATGATTGCCAGCCGGGTGGGAGACGACACTTTGGGCCGCGAAATTCGTGAGCGCCTCCGGCAATTGGGAATGACCGACCAGTTTGTCGAGCTCGATCGCTCGCATTCGACCGGAACCGTTCAGGTGAACTTAGGTGCCCGAGGACAGCCAACATTTGTGATTTCCTACCCTGCAGCCTGGGATTTTCTCGAGATCACGGATCCTTGGCAAGATCTAGCCCGCTCGGCGGACGCGCTTTGTTTTGGTTCACTCGCCCAGCGCTCCGCCACATCACGGAGAACAATTTCCAGCATGCTCGAGCGAACCCGTCCTCAGGCCTTACGAGTCTTTGACGTAAATCTTAGGCAGGAATATTTCTCGGCAGATGTGATTCGAAGCTCTTTCGCGAGCGCCACTCTGGTGAAGGTGAGTCACGAAGAATTACCCACCGTCAGCCGATTGCTGGAATTTTCAGACGCCACTCCCTCGCGCTTTTGTCAGCAGGCGCTGGACAACTTCAGTTTGGAGCTGGTTGCTATTACCCGCGGAGAGAACGGCAGTTTGCTCGTGAATCGCAGGGGCTTTAGCGAGCACCCGGGATTTCGAGTTCGGGTTACTGACGCGGTCGGTGCGGGCGATGCGTTCACTGCAGGGTTGGTTCATGCGTACTTACGCCGGGGCTCGCTCGATGATATCAGCGAGCGAGCCAACCGTTTGGGAGCTTGGGTTGCTTCTTCTCCGGGTGCGATGCCGCGCGCGCCAGAATCGGGTCTTGAGCCAGCCCTCGCAGAGCTCAAAAGGAAATAGGTAACTTCATAAGTTGTAGACTCTAACGGTGCGGCAAAGCGTTTCAGACGTACGCGTCTTTACGCGAGGGTTGGAAGAAGTTCTGATGCTGCAGCAGGCTTTCAATCGCCCGGACCACCTCGCTGCCGGTATTTTTTGAGACCGCTCCCTTAAAACCTGCATGCAGTGCCTCTTTGGTGAGTTCCTGGGAGACCTGCTGGACGGTAAGCAGCAACAGGGGAATTTCCGGCAGGGCACGGGAGATTTCGCGTGCCGCCTGCAAACCATTCATTTGCGGCATGGCTAAATCGAGGACGATCACGTCTGGGCCCAGCTCGGCGGCTTTGAGAATGGCTTGCTGGCCGTCTTCAGCGTCCCCGCAGACACTCCAATCGGCATGACTTTCAATCAGACGGCGGAGGAGCCGCCGGATGGCGGCATCATCATCAGCGATAAGAACACGAACAGCCACGCTTGGGGAAGAGGGCAGACAACGTTATTCGGCTCAAGTGCAAGCGGACGAGGCTAAACTCCGTGTCGAAAGCCCCCAGGCTACATCCCTATCCTCCCATGTTTCAACCTAACCACAATACAGAAAATACCGGATTACCAAGTGAGTTACCTTATCGTAACGGGCGATGGAGCGCTGCCGGGGAGAAACCAACGATAAGATAACAACGATAAGATAAATAGAGGCGCGGGTTTTTAGGAACTCGAGCCTCGTGGTCTGAATCGAATGTAGCTTACAGCTTCACAACGTCAGAACGTCTGATGAACCCCCGGCCTGAGCGCGAGATCAATCCCTGGCTGATCGCTATCGCCGTGATGTCAAGCACTTTCATGGAAGTTCTTGATACCACGGTGGTTAACGTATCTCTGCCTCACATCGCAGGCAGCCTCTCGGCGAGTACCGACGAGGCCACCTGGACTCTGACCTCCTACTTGGTGGCGAATGCCATCATCCTGCCGATGACTGGCTGGTTGGCCGGGCGATTCGGGCGAAAGCGATTATTGCTGGCGGCGGTTACCGGGTTCACGACCGCTTCTTTTTTCTGCGGATTGGCCCCATCGCTTGGATTTCTGATCATCTTCCGCATCATTCAAGGAGCCTGCGGAGGCGGGCTCCAGCCGCTTTCGCAGGCGGTTCTGCTTGAGTCGTTTCCCGCCGAAAAACGAGGTCAGGCGATGGCCTTCTGGGCTTTGGGCATCGTCGTCGCGCCCATGCTTGGGCCGGTTGCTGGTGGCTGGCTGACTGATAATTACAGCTGGCGTTGGATTTTCTATATCAACGTGCCGATTGGGGTTCTAGCCATTCTCTTGACCCAGGCGTTCGTTTTTGATCCTCCTTATCTACGCCGCGAACGCACGGGGATCGATTACTGGGGAATTGGTCTTTTAGTCTTAGGCATGGGATCCCTGCAGATCATGCTCGACAAAGGGCAGGAAGAGGACTGGTTTGGCTCAAGATTGATCTTCGCCTTGGCCATCCTAGGGGCCGTAGGTCTAATTGGGCTGTTGATTCGAGAGTTGACCACCGACCATCCCGTCATTGATCTTAGCGTTTTCCGCTATCGCTCGTACGCGGTTGGGACCTTTCTCATGACGATCGTCGGCTTTGTGTTGTATGGAAGCACCGTACTCCTACCATTGTTGATGCAGGAGTTGCTTGGATATACGGCAACCCACGCCGGCGTGACCAACTTACCTCGGGGGCTGGCTTCGTTTCTCTTCATGCCGGTCGTCGGATTTCTCACGGGAAAGGTGGATGCCCGCAAACTCTTAGCCGTGGGCCTGCTTTTTACGGCGGGAGCTATGTTTCGCGTTTCTTTTTTCAGTCTGGACGTTGGCTTCTGGAATTTCTGGTGGCCCCTGACACTCCAAGGGGCGGGCTTGGGGCTGATCTTTGTACCACTCACGACCGTGACGAATGACCCTATTCCCCGGGAGCGAATGGGTAATGCCACGAGTCTATTCAACCTGATGCGCAACATCGGTGCGAGCGTCGGAATCTCCACCGTCGAGACCGTTCAGTTCCGGCGCATGCAGGCGCACATCGGCTATCTCGGTCAGCATGTAGCCGGAACTAGTCTGAGAACCCAGGAAGTGCTAAACGGGCTGCGTCAAAGCTTTCTCCTTAAAGGAGCAGATATGGTCACCGCCACGCGTCAGGCACAGGGGGTGATTTGGGGGCGTCTGCAACAACAGGCAGCCATGCTGTCTTACAACGACGTATTTCGTCTTCTTGGAGTTATGTTCATGATTTTATTGCCCTTATTGTTGTTGATGCAGAAGCCCCAGGGCAAAGGCGAGAGCCCGGCACATTAGTCCGGGGTAGATTTCCGATCGCGGTAATTGAAATTTTCCATAGAAAAGGCGCCCCGGTAACGTTGACACCGGGGGGTGGAGCTCCTAGGATAGATAAACGCATGAGCCTTTCCCGGCAAAGCGAGCGTCAGTGTTGTCCATGTTGTTGTACGTGTGCACACACTGGCGTGGGAGAGCTGCTCAGCTAAAAGTTTAGTAACCGGTACAGAAACCCATCGCCAGTTGAAGTTGGCGATGGGTTTTCTGTTTTTAGGAGAAATTTAGGGTGTTTTCGATGGGCAATAAAGATGAACGGCTTGGGGGGACGGGACAATGAGCGGCGGCAAGGTGTTTCTCGTCGGCGCTGGCCCGGGCGACCCCGAACTGCTCACGCTGAAGGCGGCGAAGCTGCTTCGCTCCGCGGATGTGGTCCTACATGACGAGCTTGTCAGCGCTGAGATTCTTGCCCTAATACCCCACCGCGCGCGGCTGGTGAACGTGGGCAAACGTTCGGGGAGGGCCACCACTTCTCAGGACGCGATCCATCGTTTGCTGACCGAATCTGCGCTGCTCGGAATGACGGTGGTGCGGCTTAAAGGCGGAGATCCATTCATCTTTGGCCGAGGCG
>JAFAPG010000407.1 GCA_019247235.1 Acidobacteriota bacterium | reverse complement strand
TACCTTGTCCAATCCACTTAAAACCGTGCTGAGACCCCGAGATTGTTTCACTGCCATGGCTTCACTAATGCCCGGGCGCCTCATATCGGCATCGACCAGAAGCACGCGGGCACCCATTTGCGCCAGTACCATTGCGGAATTCGTGCTCACCGTCGTCTTGCCTTCTTGAGGCAGAGCGCTGGTCACCAGGATGACCTTGGGAGGAGCGCCGGAAGAGGAGAGAAGAAGTGAAGTACGCAGAGCGCGATAGGACTCTGCTGCCTTTGATTTTGGGCGGGCATAGGTGATCAGTCCGGGTCGTTCTGAATCGTTACCCTCGCCGGAAGCAAGCCAGCGACGGCGGCCCCCGGCGAGCTCGAGGGGAATCATTCCCAGCATAGGAAAGGTGGCCAAAGTTTTTAACTCCTCGAGGTTGCCGACGGTTGTATCCATGCTCTCTTGTAGGAATGCTAAACCGATCCCCCCAAGCAAGCCGAGCACAAAGCCTATTTCAATATTGCGGGGCACATTGGGCTGCGAAGGGGCCAGAGGGGGGCGCGCCACGTCGACTACGCGAATATTACTCGAGCGAAGACCGGCCGTTACCGAAGCCTCTTTTAGGCGCTGCAGCAGACTTTGATATAACTCCCGATTGGAATCCGCATCCCGCTTCAGGGTCGTATATTCAATCGCGCTTTGATTGAGTTCATTCGCCTGTAACTTCTGTGACTCAAGCGCGGAAGCGAGTAACTTCTCCCGCGCCGCCGCCGCCAAAAATTCATCGCGGATCTTGCCTAATAGCCTCTTTTGCTCGTTCGCTGCCGCGCTTTGCACCTGCTTTAACTGGTTTCGTACTTCGAGGACGCGCGGATAAGAACCGCCAAATTGGGTGGTCAGTTGTGCATATTGATTTTCGAGATCGGCTTGTTGAGCCCGGAGCTTCTCTAACAGGCTATCGGAGGAAAGCTTGGCGAAGGCACTGGGATCACCCGCCTGAGCCAGCTGATAGTTGGCTTCCTTCTGTATGCGGTCGGTTTGCGCCTGAGTTAGCTCTTTGTCGAGCTCGTCCAGTTTGGTCGTGACGATGTTTTGTTTCTCATCTATGCCAACAATGCCTTTCTCTTTTTGATAACGTACCAGCTTTTCCTCGGACGTTTGTACCTTGAGCTGAAGGTCTAAGAGCTCTTTCGAGAGCCAGTCTGCCGTCTGGCTCGTGGATTCATACTTGGTGCGAAAATTCTCTTCAACAAAGGTTCTCACTAAGGTGTTGGTGATGTCAGTCGCGAGCTGCGGGTCGGAGTGAATGTATCGGATTTCGATGACTCGGGTGCGTGGTACCACCTGCGCAGTCAGGCCCCCACGGAACGCTCCAAGCATTGCGACGAGACGATGGGGATCGGGTTCGCGGGTCTCAGGTGGCAGGCTTAGACCGGTCTCCTCGGTGGCTTGAGGGCTTCGCCCCATGAAGTGGGGGTTTTGATCGAGGTGCATCTCTTCAATGACTCGCAGTGCCAGCGCATCACTGCGCAAGATTGAGAGCTGGGTTTCGAGTGCGACATTGTAGTCCCAATCCTCGGCGTAGCCGCCATTTTCTAGATCTTTTAACCCGAGAACATTAGAGTTTTCTGGATAGATGGCGATGCGGGAGGCCGCTTCATAGAGCGGGGTCATGCGTAAGGTGGTGATGACAGCCAGGGTCGAAACGATAATCAGGGTTGCTAGTATCGTCCACTTTCGTTTCTTCAGAATGCGCCAGTAATTCAACAGAGGATGCTGTGCGCGTTCGCGAAATCCGTAGGTATGAGGAGGAATATCCGGCCAGGGCGATTCAACAATCTCAAAAGTACCCTGCCCGCTAGGGGAACCGCGATGATTGGGAATGATGCTCTCGAAGTACGCCATTCGCAAAGCTCTGGCTAATTTCCACTACGCCCAGATTTGCTCCATAGCCATTGGAGTACCGGGATTCTAGCACCGCCGTTTTCAAGGATGGTCAAAAAATTGGCAGAGCGAATAAGGTTTGACACTTTCACCCTCAAAGTGCTCTTCGTATATTCAAAAGCGATTGTGTGTCTAATCTCGCCAGGCAGATGTCTGGTCTTAAGTCGAGGGGACACGTCTTAAGGCATGACGGGTTGCAGGCTCCGCCTGAACATTAGTTGTGTTCTAACACACTAACCACAAAGCGCTGGTGTGTTGTGCTTGGATGGGCTCATCCAAATACATCGGCGAGTAGGGAGGTCTTCGCGTGGCAGCGCCTTTAGATAGGTCTATTTTAGTGACTGGAGGATTTGGCTTCATTGGGAGTCATTTAGTTGAAGTGCTGCTACGACGACCGGGTAACCATGTGCATGTAGTTGACAACTTAGCGACTAGCCCAATTGAGCTCGAGGCTTATTTAGATCAACTGAACGGGCGCGAACGTCTCAGTTACGACGTCTGCTCGGTGCGCGAATTTTTTCGCCGAGACTTAGGTCGTTTCGATGAAATTTACCATCTGGCCTCGGTGGTTGGCCCAGTGGGTGTTCTGAAACATGGTGGTCAGATTCTGCTCGACATG
>JAFAPG010000637.1 GCA_019247235.1 Acidobacteriota bacterium | reverse complement strand
CCGTATCGGTCGGGTCCGCTCGTCGGCTTCGCGCATGGCCCAACTGTGGGTGCTCGCTCTGGCCAGTGCGACCATTGCCTACCTCATTAAGAAGGTTCTGCCCTTCAGCTGGTGGAGTCCGCATCCAAGACATGCGGCGCTACTGGTGGGAGGGTGTGTGTTGATTCCCTATGCGGGCATCTATCTTGCCGTTGCGCAGGCCATGGGGATTGCCGGCCTGGGCCCGGTCAGCCGAATATTTAGGCGCCGCCTGTGAGCGACCCAAGAAAAAACCAGCCATGGAATACATGGCTGGTTCTGTGGTGCAGGGTCAAATCAACGTTTGATGGTGAGTGGCGCTTTGAGCTTAAACGGAATGGCGGATTCGGCTGACAGGACGATCTCCTTGTTTCCGGTGAAGGCTGTGCCTGCGGTTCCGGCTCCGGCCCCGGCGGCGGCGCCAATCAGTGCGCCCTTCCCGCCTCCGGCTATGCCTCCGATCAGCGCTCCCAGTCCGGCCCCGCCTCCGATCAGCGTCCCCGTGCGCTTTCCTTTCCCCTTCAAAGTCTGGGTGAAGAGCGCGGCTTGAAGCGGCATTTGCTCACCATTCACGCGCACCGAGTTCAGACGCAATTGGAGCAACGCGCCGCCGGCAAAACGGCCAAGCGGTTTTGCATCGACCACTTCGCCTTCTACCTTGGAGCCGGCGGGAATGATGGTCGCTCCATCTACTTCGACAGCCTTGGCCAAGCTACCGCCAAAACTCTCGCCAGGCTGGCTAATCTTCGAGCCGACTTCAGTTGCAAGTCGCACGGTGAATACCTTGCCGCTCGGTATGGTTATGGCCTGATGCGATTCCTGCGCCGGAAGGGCATTCTCCTCGGTCGCGCTAGCGGCTGGCTGGTCCGGCTGGTTGGAGCTTGTGAGCGGTGTCTGATTAGGCTTGCTGCACCCGCCGGCGAAGAGCACGGCAAAGGCCAGTGCCACGGCGGCGATCGGCGATTTCATAGAGCGTTTTCCTCCCCTGCTGTGTCTGACGATTATCGAAACTCAGGAGAGGAAGGGCAACGCACAACAGTACAGTAGGGGAGTAGAACTAATGTCAGGCCTTCTCTTCGGCCAAAACAACTGAACCTTGGATGGCTTGAGGATCGCCATTGACATTGCCATCGCCATTGCGTGGAGGCTCGGGTACAGGGGAGGGATTCGCCGAAGAAACTTCTTGAGCCGCGC
This sequence comes from Acidobacteriota bacterium, assembly GCA_019247235.1. Taxonomy (GTDB): domain Bacteria; phylum Acidobacteriota; class Terriglobia; order Terriglobales; family Acidobacteriaceae; genus Gp1-AA145. The sequence goes on along the minus strand of JAFAPG010000637.1, from coordinate 5,728 downwards.
TCGTTTCCGGCTTCTTTAGGTACTTGGCGGTATTGAGCAACGTCCGCCCGAGCGATGAATTGTAACTGGTCCAGCTCGATTCCGTCTCCGATTCCCTCTCGAAATGGGCTCGCATGCTCTCCATCTTTGAGTCCAGATCATCGAGGTAGTGCAGCACCAGGGCTTCGGGGAACATGGGAAGCTTGGGTGAACCAAATTCATACTGCCCGTGATGGCTGATGATGAGGTGTTCGAGCAAAGTCTTTAGCTCCTCGGGAAATCCCGGAAGAAGGGCGAGCTTTGCCTGCAGCATCTCGAGCTCGATGACCATGTGTCCCAGCAGCTGCCCTCGGCTGGTATAGGAAAAAGAGCGGGTATAGGCGAGCTCGTAGATCTTTCCAATGTCGTGGAGAAAGGCACCGGTGAGCAGTAGATCACGATCAATCTGTGGGTAATTCCGGCAAACCAGATCGCAACAGCGAAGCAGCGAGAGCACGTGGTCCAGCAATCCTCCGATATAGGCATGATGCAGAGCTTTTGCCGCCGGCGCCGAACGATAACCTGCCGCAATCTCTGGGTCCCCCATGAAGGCTTCGACCAGGGCCTTTAAGTACAGGTTTTCAAAAGAGCCGACAAACTCTCTGACTTCCTGCCATAACAGTTCGACGTCTTTAGTGGTTTTGGGCAGGTAGTCGGCGAAATCAACTTCCCCATCATGGAGGCGCCGAAGCTTGTGGATGGTGATCTGGAAGCGATTCTTGTAGCGGTTCAGCAATCCCTTTACTTTGAGAAAGTCTTCTTGCTCGAAGCGATCGAGGGCATCTTCGACGTTGTCCCACATCTTGGCTTCAATTTGCCCGCAGCGATCGGCCAAAGTGAGCGCCAAGTAGGGCCCCCCGCTCTTTTTAGGCTTAACTTGTTTGCTGAGGACAACGAAGCTGGAGATGATGACCTTGTTTTCAAAGCGCGGGCAATCGGAGAGGAAAAAGTCCTTCATGAGCTCAGTCTGGTTTCGCCCTCCCACTCTGACGGTGGGAGAGAGTAAGCTTCGCTCAGCTTACCCTAAAAGAGCCCAAGTTTTTTCCTCTTTTTGAGGGCCTTGGCATTGGCTTCCTTGGCCGCGGTAGTCACGATCGGCTTGGTTTGATTCGGACTGGCCCCCGTATCCACGTACCCAGGCTTCACGTCAATATAGGCATCTTCCCGCAGTTGAGTGAGATAGTCCCTCAACGCGGGCTGCAATTTCTGCATGTATACGGCTTCTTGCAGGCGCGGCTCAATATCGGCCAAGGAGGGAATTCCGGGGGCGATATGATCGGTGACCATAAGGATGACGAACCCCTGTTTGGTGTGAACCACGTCAGAGACCTGATCCTTTTTCATGCTGAAGGTCATGTCCTCGAGCTGCTTCGCCAGTTTGCCTCGCTCAAAGTAACCCAGGTCTCCTCCCTCGGCGGCCGAGGGGCCTTGCGAGTACTTTTTTGCCACGTCGGCGAAGGCGGCGCCTGCCCGAATTTGTTTGAGCAGATCTTCGGCTTTGGCTTTGGCCTCGGCGATTTTAGTTTCGTCGTTGTTCGCATTCTCGGTCGAGATCAGAATCTCGCTCAGCTTCACCTGCTCCTGTCGCGCCAGCTCCGCCCGGTGCTGATCGTAAAATCGTTGCTCCTCTTGTTTGCTGATATTGATTCGCGCCCCCACCTCTTTTTGGATTACCTGCTGGGTAATGATCTCGGTGCGGAGGTTTTGTTTGAAATCTTCAAACGACACGCCTTGGCTTTCCGCGGCTTTTTCTAGCTCCTCCATGGTGTCAAGCTTCATCTGCTTGCGCATCTCATCCAGGCGTTTGATCACCTCAGTCTCGGCCGTGATGCCGAGATCTTTGCCTTTTTCAAGCAGCAATTGCTTATCGATTAGGCCTCGCAACACGTCTTTCCCGGACTCTGCGGCAAGTTGCGCCGAGTGAGCCGGATCCTGGGTATCCGCTTCTTCTTTCAACTGCTGCTGTTCGCGCAGATAGTCGGAACGAGTGATGATCTGATTGTTGACCCGCGCGATAATCTCTTCAACCACGGTATCGGCGGTTAACCCGGAAGCTGACACTAATGTAAACACCAAGAGGCCACTCAGTGATCGAATCATGGAAAGATACTCAAGCGATAGAAAGTTCTTGACTAGGTTCATTGTAACCTTTGGGAGAGGAGCCGACCAGCGAGCCCGGCGCTCGTGCGTCGCGTTAGGTATAGAGGCCAGGCCCTAATTTCCCGTAGATGCACGGAAGCGCCTGGCCTAAGCCGGCCGGCTTTCAGACTGGAAGCGGACCAAAGCAAGTGCGGTCACGTCGTTATGGGTGGGGGTGGTTTTCATAAATTGACGTACTTTCGAGAGAATGCCCAAGCAAAGTTCGCGCGCGCTCAATGCCCGAGACTCGTCCAGGTACTGTTTGGCTCGTTCGATTCCGTACTCCTCTCGTCGGTCGTGCGCTTCGACGACGCCTCGCGACACCAGCACCATGGCGTCGCCTGCTTGAAGTCGGAACATGGAACAGTCGGGTACAGAATGGGAGAAAAGGCCCAAGGGCAAAGCGGTCGAATGGAGCTCCCGAATCCCATCTTGGTAACGAATCAAGCCGGAGGTATGGCCAGCATTGACATAACACAAGGAACTCAGGTCCTCGTTATAGCAACCGAGAAACGCCGGACAGGGGTGGACGCGGCCGGCGGAAGCCATTAGGGTCTGATTCAAAGCCAGCCACAGGCCGAGCATGGTGTCGGCCTCATTTCCCGAGCTCGAAGCCAGCAGTTCGGGCGTCGAGGAGCGAAATTTTCTTTGCACCGCCAGGGCAAGAGGACGAGCCTGCTCGAGCTGGCCGGCCACATCAAACAATCCCAAGCAAATTCGGCGCTCGCTGAGACGAAAGAAATCGTAAAAATCCCCGCCCTGCCTCTGTCCGTAATAGACCGCCGCCAGAGTTGCGCCATCGATTTTAGGCGCCGTGGCGGGTACAAGATCGAGAGCTCGATGTTCCATAACGCGCTGGTCAGATTGGATTCGGGATCGCTTCGAGCACGAACTTAGCACTGATCCGGGCGCTTCGACCAAAAAAATCGACTGGCCCTCGCCTGATCTTCCGGAGCGCTTTATATCCTTACTTGCTCATCGCTCCGGTCAGATACCCGCGCACCTCATCTTCGAGCTGGCGGTAGTCGGAATGGATCGTCGAACGTAGTGCGGATTCAACCGAGTCTCCTTGCCCCAGGCGTTCGAGGAGACCAAGCAAGTCGCTCATTCCGTAATGATTGCGAAGGTATTCGACGGTAGCGAGCGACTCATCGTAGGCCAGGTTCGCTTCAAGGCCGGTGAAGGAGGAAAATTGTCCTTCCAGAGTGTTTAAAGGGGCTTCGCGTCCGGCGGCGAAGAGCTCCGCCAGGCGGGGTGCGCGCGGGCCAAGCGATTGCGGTTCGAGCATCTGGGCCAAGCCTTCGTTGAGCCACTGCGGGCAGCGGCCGGTGGTGAGCTGATTGATAAACGAATGGGCCAACTCATGCTTCAGAACCCGCGCCAGCTCTGGAGTCACGGTCTCCAGACCTTCTAGAGGAATGCGAAGCTTCCCGTCATTCAAGGCTCCCGTCCAGGAAGGCGCGCGAGTCACATCAAAGAATGTCTGGTTGGTGTAGAGAACCACAGCAATCGTCGCCCGCGGCTCGCTGGCAAATTCCCTTGCCAACTCCTGGTAATCGGCTTCGAGGGTGGCGAGCAGTTGGGCGCGAAAGCTCTCTGAACTTTGTTTCCCTTCATAGCGTAGGACGAAGTGTCCGGATTCGCGCTCGGAGTAATTACCCTCGGCCTCGGATTCGCGTTCGGCGCGCGCCAGCATGGTTCTCAGGGAGTCGTCGGGCCGAAGCGCGAGCGAACGTTTCCAGCTCTCGACAGCTTCTCGCGGGTGATCGGCGGCAAACTGTGCATAGCCAAGCACAGCCAGCGCGTCGGGAGATGTGGGGGCAATACGTACCGCCCGCTCGGCATAAGTGACCGCCTGGCGGGCATTGCCTGTACGCACCAACAAGGCCGCGTAATAATTCAGCACCGCCGGGTTTTCGGGGTCTGCATGCAGGGCGGTCTCGAAATCCCGCCGCGCCTGCTCAAATTTCCCACCCTCATACTCCGATCGGCCGGCAATGTAAAACGCTACCGCGGTGCGAGCAGGATTACCCAGCGACTCGATACGCGCCAGAGCGCTACGATCGACTTGCCCATTTCCCGCAATCTTGGTGAGCAGCTCGGGCTCATCCGCAAGCGAAGCTTGTGGCGTAAACGCTGGGACCTCGGAGGCCACGGGGAGATTTCGCTCGGGCGGCGGGGTGGTGGCCTCAATGCTTTGAACTTTGGATTTAGGAATGGTGAAGCTGTTATCGCCTACTTCGTACTCAAAGTTCTGCCCTGCCTCTCGCACCTGGTCGGCATAAAGAATATCGCCGTTTTTCAGGTGGATAGCCTCCGCCTCGAGGAAGACCGATCCGGCAGCCAGCCAAAGACAATACCCTGGGATGACAAATATGCGCACTCAGGCGCATTCTAGAGGGGTCTGGCGAAGGAAACGAAGTGACCGAGGTAATAGTAAAAGGGGGCGGCGCGGCTTGGCTTGTTCTATTTCTCTTCTTCTGCTCCCTAGCCTACGGGCAGACCGTCGGCTCGGTCACAACCCCGCCAGGGGCGGAGTCCCTGTATTTGGCGCTTCGCGCAGTGGGGCTCGACAAAGAGCGGGTTCACAAGATTCGCGGTGCCTCGATCGATCGAGGTGCCCTCCATATCTCTCTTGAGGATGGGACCGTCGCCTTCTCGGCCGATGCCGGCGGTCGCATTACCGGCGCCTTGTTTACCGGTGATGGCGAGATCCTGATCACTCCTCCCACCACCACCGAGCGTGCGTCACTTGCCTTATTCACCGGGGCGGCCATTCTCGATGAAAGCTTCTCCGTCGCCTACTTTCGCTTCAACGACGATCTCTATGAGCGCTTCAAGCCCTTTTTTCGTCCCCCCGCCGACGATGGCGAGAGCTTCATCAGGCAGTGGAACCCGACCGCTCAGAATCTTGCCGAGGAGGATGCTTTACGGCTATTGGTGAGCTTCAGTGACCAGCCCAGCGAAATGTCAACCGGCGCCACGGGCGTTCGCGATCCGTTTTTACACGTTTACCTTGAAGGAAATAAACTTGGGGCCTTTGACGTGCGTTTTGACAGCGCATTAGCCGAGCAGATCTCCGCTGGCCAGCATCGGACCGAAGATGGGCAGAACTACTATGACGTGTGGATGTCGTTCCCTGTTGGCCCCTCCTCCCGCCCGCGCGAGCTCGCGGAAGTAGCCGAATCTAAGCCAGATTTCAGCATCACCAAGTTTAAGATCCGCGCGCATATTACTCCCCCGACGCAACTGGAAGCAAACGCTACTCTCACGGTCTCTCCTCAGCGTGAGGGTAGGCGCGTACTGCTGCTTGAGCTCTCCCGCCTGCTGCAGGTTAAGGCCGTCAAGGCCGATGGCCAGGCGGTCGAATTCATTCACAACCAAGCAATCGAGGGTTCGCAGCTTGCCCGTCGCGGCAACGATCTCATAGCCGTAATCTTGCCTCGACCCCTCGATCGCGGTCGGACAATCGAACTGAGCTTCGACTACAGCGGCGCCGTCCTCTCCGAGGCGGCCAACGGCTTACTCTACGTGGGCGAGCACGGCACCTGGTATCCCAACCACGGCTTTG
>JAFAPG010000566.1 GCA_019247235.1 Acidobacteriota bacterium | reverse complement strand
TCACCTCATATCGTAACCCGTAATTAACGCTCACCCGCGAATTTGCCTTCCAGTTGTCGGCGAAATAGAAATCGTAGGCTTCGCGACGCACACCCGCTTCATCGAATCGGTTTCCCGTGGGTGTCAGAGCAGCGGCGGCAATGATGCTATAGGAGTAAGGTGCCGCGGTAAGTAGACCGAGCAATGAGTCGGGCAGCCGGTCTCCTATCTGGATATTGTGTGTGCCGCTGGCGGAAGGAATGAATACGGGCGAATAGGCCGGTCCTCCTCCAAACGTGTAGGCGCCATTGGCATTGTTGGCGAAGATGGTAGAGTCCCGGTTTACTCGGATTTCCATGCCCCACTTGAAGGTGTGCGAGCGGCGAATGCCGATCATGTCTTGCCTGAGCTGATATAGGTTGCCGTAAGCGCCGAAGACGGAACCACCGGGGCTATTAAAACTCTGAAACAGCCCATCGTCAAAGGCGATCGCGGGTTGAACGTGATTGGGGGTAGGAAAAAACGGGGTACTACGAACATAACCCACTGCAGTTTGCGAGGTCAGGTGCGGACTGACGGTGCGCGTATATTTCACGGTCGCGTTGCGTTGATGATCAAAAAATTGAACCGCGAAGCTGGGATCAATCGCCGTCTGGTCGGGATCAGTCAATGGTCCGGTGACTTGGTTCAGGCTGAAGCGAGCAAGCAGAGAGGCTTTATCGGAAATATGATGATCCACTCGCAGCGAAAATTGATCGGTGGTGGTGGAAACTTTCGAGGAAGTTGAATAAGTGCGAGCACCAAACGGTCCTTCAGGTGTGTTGGGCAAGGGATAGGCCCGCAACACCGGTTGCATAGCGGGGTTGACTGGCACCATTAAGCTGTCGCCGGGAAATGTGGTGGTGTCGATACCCTGTCTTTCCGCCACGGTCGGGACGGGAAAGACTTGCGTGGTCCCCAGCAATTGGCGGAATCCTTGGTACTCAGCAAAATAGAAGGTCCGTTTTCTACCATCGTAAACCTGCGGCAGCACCACAGGACCGCCATTGGTAAAGCCAAATTCATTGCGCACAAACGGTGGAATGCGGCGGTGGCTAATGGCAGCTGGCGGATCGAAGTAGTTCTTGGCATCGAAGGCCGCGTTGCGAACGAATTCGAACACGCTCCCGTGGACTTGATCGCTTCCGGTTTTGGTCACAACATTGGTGTAGCTGGCGGCTCCATGTCCGATCTCAGGGGGCATCACGCCGCTGCTCGCCTGGACCTCTTCAATTGCGTCAACGTTGAGATTGGCAAAAGTGGCTCCCCCCATTTCTGGATCGGTCGCATCCGATCCGTCAAGGGCAAACACCGTGGCAGTGCCCCGCTGCCCGTTAACCGCGAACTGCTGCGTGAAATTTGCTGCCCCATTTTGATCGGTCATGGTGCCGGCGGCTAGAAGCAGCAGCTTGCTGAAGTCCCGGGAATTAAGCGGTAGGCTAGAAATCTCCGCGCTCGATAGATGCTCGCCACCTGTCGCCTGAGACTCCGACCTCGGTGCAGATAACGTCAGGTGAACATCTTTACGCTCTATGCTCAGCCTGACCACTGAGATCACCGCTTCCCCTTCGTGAATCACTACTGGATTTGCCGTCCGATACGTCGTGCCTTTCATTTGTACGGATAATTCGTACGCATCGGAAGCGATCGCAGGCAGAAAGAACTTGCCATCGCTCAGACTGGTGGTTGAATAGCTGGTTTTTCCCGACGTCGAGCGCAGCACCAAGGTAGTGTCAGAGAGCGGCCGGCCTTCGCTATCAAGCAGCCTTCCATGCCAGGAAGCGGGCCGAGCGTTTGCCGCGGCCCAGGGAAGGCAGAATGCAATCCAGCTAAGGAAAACGACTTTGCGAGGGGGAAAAACTCCTGGCATTTAAACCGCATTATAGTGAATCCTTTGCGGGATCCGTTCAATTCACTCGCGGACTGACCCCCAGCGGTCGCTTCTTCAGGGCGCGGGTATACTGCGTAGGTGGAACGGATCGCGTCGGCTGGTTCGTCGCCGGGATTGGCGAGGTTTGATGAGCAGGCAACTGTACATGGTTATTGAGACGTTTAGAAATGGTGATGCGATAGCGGTTTATCGAAGATTTCGCGACCGCGGGCGATTGACCCCTCCTGGCCTGCGTTACATTTCCAGTTGGGTGACCGAGGATCTGTGTCGCTGTTACCAATTGATGGAGACCGAGGACCTCGAGCTTTTGAATCAGTGGATGGCACATTGGAGCGACATCGTTGATTTTGAAGTGCGCTCGGTCATAACCTCGCAGGACGCAGGCGTGCGCATAGCTCCCCTACTCGGATCGCAATAAGGCGCGGTCTTCTAAGAAGCCTTGCCGGTCTTTTCGAGTTCACGGTAAAAGCCCAGGTCTCCTCCATGCAACATCTTGGTGATGTAAACGATTTGTCCGTAATGTAAGCCAAAATGTTCGACCACCTGATAGATCGCTTCTAAACCGCTGACATCATAGCCTTGAATTTTAAAAATCGTCGTCAAATCACTTTCCTCGAGGCGGGCCAGAACTTCATCTGCCTCCTCCATGGTTTTTCCTAGTTGAGCCAGCAGCTGCGAACCCCCGGCGCCCGTTAGAGCCTTAAATTCAGCCGGCCGATCACGAGTGTCGGTCAGTCGATTAAACGATGCCACCAGCCACTGGCGCACGTTGCCGTTCAGATGCAGCATCAGGTTGCCAATGCTGTTGCTGGCGTCATTGGGTCGCCACCACAGTTGTTCATCGCTGAGCAATTCGACACAGGCCCGCAGACGCGGCCAATATTGTTCGAGCAGCTTACGGCGGGAAAATGCAAGAAACAGCTCGTTTGTCTTTATTGCCATGAACCACGCTCCGGTCCCCGGTGCTCAGATTTAGAGTAGTACAGCACCTTCCATCATAAGCTGAGCCAAGAGAATTACAATCGGTGCACTTACCTGGCATCTACTACAATTCAACTCGATTTGCCTGGCCGGGCGCTTGGGAATCAAGCCATACCCTACTACAATAGACTGCCCTTTTAGGGCCAATGAGAGAGTGTCTCTCGCTGGCGATTTCGAATGCAGGCGCGAAGTTGGGTGGTTTCGGGAGGCATGATCGAGGCATTATCTTCTTCCGCCGGCGGTTGATATCCTCCATTCCTTCAGTCGGAGCAAGGCGTGCAGATTTATCTGGTCGATGGCACCTACGAGTTGTTTCGCCACTATTACGCTCTTCCTTCAGTACGCGATGACCGGGGCAGAGAAGTGGCCGCCGTGCGTGGGGTGGTTCGCTCGCTGCTCGCGATGATTGCCGCGGGCGTCACCCACATCGCGGTCGCAACCGACCACGTGATCGAATCCTTTCGCAATCAACTGTGGCCCGGCTACAAGACCAGCGCCGGCGTCGAAGCCGAGCTATTGGCACAATTTCCCTTGCTCGAAGATCTTGTCAAAGCCGCCGGCATTGTGGTCTGGCCGATGGTCGAGTTTGAGGCTGACGACGCCCTCGCTGCGGCAGCCATGCTGGCGACGCAAGATCCTCGCGTGGAACAGGTTATCGTCTGCACTCCGGATAAGGATCTTGCTCAATGTGTGCGAGGCACTCGTGTGGTCCAACTGAATCGCCGCACCCGGACCACACTAGATGAAGCCGGAGTGGTCAAGAAATTCGGTGTTCCCCCGCGATCCATTCCGGACTACCTAGCCTTAGTAGGGGACGCCGCCGATGGCTATCCGGGGTTGCGCGGCTGGGGAGCGAAATCATCGGCCGCGATCCTTGCCAAATTCCTGCACCTTGAATCGATCCCCGCAGACTGTTGCGAATGGCGGGTGAATGCGGCCAATGCGAGCGCCTTGGCGGGCACTTTGGTACGAGAGCGGGATCGGGCTATGCTTTTTCGAACTCTCGCCACACTGCGAACCGACATTCCTTTGTTCGAGAATGTGGACCAACTGCGCTGGCGGGGGCCCACCGCGGGATTTGATAAACAGGCGTTGCGATTGGACCAGATGACCAAGGCACGCGAACGCCCCCTGCCCTGAGCAGCCGTGCGATGGCCAGCCGCGACCCTCAAATGGCGCTTCGAAGTTAAGACTGAGCAGGAGCCGCACTCAACTTGGCGAGCGCTGCGCCCAGCTCATCCGCGCTAAAACCAAACGGTCCGGGCCGACTTTTATAGCTAATCTGCCCTTGGCGATCGACCAAGTAGATCCGATCTGGCCAACCGGTATATGCCTGCTCGGTGGAGTTGCCGAACTCATCGAGCACGGCCGGGATTTTGATTCCCAGTTTGCGCACGCAAGCGCCAGCAATTGAGGCGCGCTCTTGTTCATTTTTGGGACTGGCAAAAACAACCCTCTCGCGGATGTTGCTTTGCATCTGCCAGATATCGCTTGGGTGCGCCTCGGTTATGTAAACCACGAGGAAGGCAACTTGCGTTTGGTAGCGCGCGTACAATTTGTTGAGGCCGGGAACCTCCCGCCGAAAGGGCGGTCAAGTATAGCTGCCAAAAACTAATACTACCGGCCGGTTTTGATTGAGCTCAGAAAGACGTACGCTTCCGCTGTTATCAATCTTCTCGAGCGAGAAGTCCGGAGCAGCATCGCCCACTTTTAGTCCTCCCGCGCGTGCCCGGGTCCACAGTGTCTCAAAAGGCACCACCAAAAAAATCTGCCAGGGCATATGCGACATAAAACGTGCGAATGCCTCCGGAGGGCGGTGCATTTCATTCCACATGAGGCTCACCAGCCCGACCCATAGCAGGACGACAGCCGGAAGTGTCGTGGCGATAATTTTCTTCCAGCTGCCAGGGCGGCGCACGACAGCTGAGGATGCCTGAGTATTCATGAGGTCTCCAGCGCGGTTTGGCATGGTTACTTCTGCTCTGAAATCGACTCAATCTTGCTGATCACGATTGCGTTTGAACCACCGCGATGAAATACCTTACCTCGCACCGTGACCTGTTGTCCGGCAAAGGGAAGCAGTTTGTCATTCTGGTTGCTGGCTGGAGTGGTGTCGGCAATCGGCCAATAGATTGTACCTCCAGGTGTCAGTATCACCAGAGGCGAACCGGCCTTCGCACAGGCTGCGGCGCATTCGCCACTGATAGGCTTCTTGAGGCCTTTGCTGATGGCGCAGGCGGAGTCAAGCACGTAGCCTTTGAGAGTTGCCGTATTGGCATGCTCTTCGCTGGCCAACACCGCCACCGCCAGAATAACGGGAACTGCGAGCTTGGTGAGTGTGCGAAAGTTCATAATCTTTCTCCTTTTCTGGCGAATATGACGGCCGAGCAGCTCGTCGTATTTCGTGCCGGCGTATTCGCCTCTGTGACGTTTCCCGAATGCGCCTTTGGAAATCGGATCTCATGCACCGCCTAAAAAGCCAAACGATGACCCACGCCGGTAGCCGAAGCGCTCCACTGCTCAATGTATGAAGACTGCGCAGAAGGATCCATGGCTGTACAACTCACCGTACTCTGTCGCGCAGGGCCCGTCAAAGTTCGAGGTAATGGCCAGCAAAGGTGCGCATATTTGCCTTGGCGCAACGAACCTAAACACAAGCAGCATACGCGATCAGCAATACCCAATGTGCCTCGCATGGCTTCTACCACCACTCGGCGAATGCTGGTTTTGGCTGAAGCGATTTCGTGAGCCCGGAACAGAGCCGAAACTGGATCGAAGGAATCTAGTCGCATGGACGAGTATCAATAATCAAAAAAACACTCGTTCCTCTCCTTTGTTTGTAGTTGTAAATACCGCTCAGGCACTTTGCCGGCCTTTCCTCCTGGGAATCAGCACTTCGCGGGCCAGCCGGGGATAGGTTGACCATTCCTTCGGTAGCACCGAGGGGGCCTCGCGCGCCAGCTGCAGCAGTCCGCGATACGCCGCGTATGTCAGCAGAGCCCGAGCCTCAGCCAATGACCGCGGCATTCCCAACTCCAGGTAACAGGATTCCAGATATTGAACCCGCCTGGTAGCGACCCGATTCAACACCCGGCGCACCCGTTTATCACCACTCCACTCGGCCAAGGCGGCATAGATGGAATGAGATCGCGGCTGCTGCGAGGATGCCTCCACGATTAACTCCAGACGACCTCGCACGTCGGGCACCTCCTCGAGGGCCCTGATCGATTCGCTCGTGGCTCTTTGTTCCCATCGCTCCAGGGTGGCCTCAAGCAACCGGGTGCGGCTGCGAAAATGCCAGTAAAAACTTCCTTTGGTGACTCCCAGGCGCGCGGCTAGAGCGGCGACCGTCACTCGCGTCGGTCCCGCTTCGGCCAGCATTTGTAAAGCCGCTTCTATCCAATCCCGTGCCGTCAAAGTGGGCTCGCCTAAACGAGTTCCAGGCTGGCGCTGAGGCTTAGCTTTCATGTCCTCTCTATTGTTCCATACTCTCGAGTATTGACGGAAAGATATTCCATACCATAGAGTATGGAAGGGCCAAAGATGAATCTGCCGCCCGAGCTAGCGCTCCTCGAAGAGCAACTTATCACGGCGGAGCAAGACGCGCAGGCGCTCGTGGCAGGCTTAAACGAGTCGCAGGGCTGCTGGCGCGCTAGCCCCGGTGCCTGGAGCGTGGCCCAGTGCTTGGACCACCTTGCTCGAGCCAATCGGGTCTATCTAGACGCCATGCAGCCGGCAGCCGGTTACGCGGGTGAACGAGGCCAGGGTCGTCGTGGTCCAGCGTTGCCTGGAATTCTAGGGCGTCTGTTCGTTTATATGCTCGAACCGCCAGTCGGGCGCATTACGAAAATGAGTGCGCCGCGAAGTATTCGCCCCCGCTCTACCCCAGCGCTGGCCGATGCTCTTGCGAGTTTCCTTCGTACGCAGAAGGAAACGCAGGCTTTCCTTCGTGCCCACGCCAGTTTGGATCTTGGCAGCATCGGTTTCCCCAATCCATTCCTACCCGGTATTCGCTTCAGTTTGGCAACGGGTCTCAATGTCATTGCTGCCCACGAAAGACGCCATCTCTGGCAGGCGTGGCAGGTGCGTGCGCGCCTTCCAGAGGGTATTTAGGACCCAATCATCCGCAGCTGCGACGCGAGCGCGCAGGGGAAGAACTCGGCTTCGGAGCTCGCCAGTTGCTTTTATTTGCAATCTCAAGCCCAAAGATGGTTTGCGCTGCGATCAGTGTCTTTGGTGCATATGGCTGGGTTTCTCCGGGTCTCCGGACCAACCCGGAGCTCCAGAGCTTCATCTGACTCGGCTGCTAGCGGTCCTACTCTGGTCGAGAATTGCACGCGGTCTTCCCTGACCACTCGTCGCCTAACACTCGTCAGTACCAGTAAAGGAGCAAAATGCAAAAACCTTCAACATTCGTATTTCTGTCGCTAGTATTGGGAGCTCTATTAGTCGTAGCGGCAGTCGCCCAGACATCGGCGCCGCAAGCCGCGCCGAGTAGCCCACCCCAGACTTCGTCGCCCGCACCAGAACCTCCGTCTGCTCAGCCAGCTCCGGCGCCGTCTTCTGGGCCTCAGAGCTCCAGCTCCTCGAGTGCCCAGCCCAGCACCGCACAGGGGGGCAATGGACAATCGATAGACCAAGAGCTGCAACTTAGCGAAGACCAAAAACAAAAAATTGCAGTGGTAGTGGACGATGAAAATCGACAGATTGAGTCCGTTCGCAATGACAATTCCCTGACCCTTGAACAAAAGCAGCAGAAAGTGCTGGGTATTCGTCAAATGGGATCGCCTAAGATTAAGGCTATTCTTACGCCGGAGCAGCTGCAGAAACTAGCTGCAATCCAGCAGAGAATGCGTCAGCAGCAAGGCGGGAATGAAACTCCCTCGCAACCGGCCCCTCAGCATTGAGTTCCTTCAATCAGGTAAGCGGCTCGTGCTGCCGGCGAGCCGCAAACCTCATGCGTAGTTGCTTGTAGCTGTGCTCGAGACCTGCTTGTGTCGACGGCCGCCTCTGCGCGATTACAGCAACCCTGCTTTTTGGAGGTCCTCTTTCATTCCGGCCCAACTCTGGCGTGTCGACGCATCGGGTGTTCCTGCCCCCCGCCAATGAGTTTCGAGGCTAACCGCAAAACCGTAGCCGTCCTGATGCAGGGCTCTGAATTGGCCGACCCAATCGATCAGGCCGCTACCCATTGCCGCCCAGCTGTAGCCGTTTTTTCCTGCATTCTTGACTACATCTTTGCAGTGACAATGGCCTATGCGGTTCTTGGGCAACTGCTGATATCCGTCGGGAAATGCTTTTTCCCCGGCTGCAGTGGCGTTTCCTGGATCCCAGTTGAGCATGAGATGGGGCGATTGGACGGCCGAGAGAACCTTCGCTGCCTCCGCCCCGGTGGCTGTATTGCAGGACATTTCATTTTCGAGCACTAAGATTATGCCGGCCTGTCCTGCTCTGTTGGCAGCCTGTAAGAGTTTCTCGTTCATAGCCGCGCGATAGGGAGCTTGATCCTCCAATCGCCAGAAGTCAAAACATCGCACGCGATGGGTGCCGAATGACTTTGCCAGCTCCAGGCTACGGGCGAGAACCTCGCTCTGCTGATCAAAGCTGAACTCGGCTCCAAACTGCCTGCCCTCTGGCCGAAACCTGGATGTGGGAGCGCCTGGCCAATCCACCTTAAATAGCGGGCTCGCAATATCAGTAACCCGCAAACCGTACTTTTTGAGTATTTGCCGCGCCCGCTGAACCTCTTCCGTATCCAAGTTGACGATGTTCTTGTTCCACATGCCTCGCAGCTCAATCCACTGCATGCCGAACTCTCGCGAGGCGATATGGCAGGCGCGTTCGAAATCCTGCGTAATTTCATCATTAATAACCGCTATGTGAAATGGTGAGATTAAGGGCGACGAGAAAATGGATCGGGGCAGAGCAAGAGTGGCCACAGCAGCGGCGACTCCGTGGTAAAGAAACTGGCGACGTGCAATTTGCATCTGCACTGCGGCCTCCGGCGACTCAGAATGGATGGATTTCGACGGCATCGACTCAGTCCTCATTTTCCTACGAACAGGTCAACCTAGACCAACCCTTTGACGCTACCCTTCATTCGAGCGTGTTCTGCCCCCGGAAGTTTTCCAGTTCTTAGACCCTCAACCAACAGACCACGCTTAACCTAAGCAGCATGCCCCCGCGGGGTGGCTCCTCGCTTGGCCGCACTATGATTGTGCTCTCCCCGATGCTGCCGAATACGAGGCTTTGTTGGACATGGTGATTTTTAGTGCTCAAAGGCCCACGCCGGCAGTGGGGCAGATATACGCCAGTGCATCAAATAGCGAAGCTTTGGTCAGACCTGCACCTCAATTCGATTCCCGACTGGAGACGGAACCAGCCGTTTGGCATCGAGTAGTGAGCTTGCGGCTTCAGAACCGGGCAATGGCGGGTTTTGAGCCCGTAGTTTTCGAAGGCCGGTAATTTTTCTCGCCGCATGCGCCATTGCCTGGCGATCGCGCCAGCAAAGAAGCCCCGGAGATCCGCGAACTTTGCTCTCTGTCGACATGCGGAGTTCGATCCTTGTTCACTTCTCCCGCAGAGCGGTGAGAATCTGTTTGTAGGCGGCAGTTCTAGCCGGCAGAAATCCACCCAGTGCCCCGATCAGAATAGCGAAGCCGATGCTACTCACCAGGACCAAGGGATCAAGGCGGAACTGGAAAGCGGTTTCACTCATGGTAGTGAAGTTGCCGATAGCCGTCG
>JAFAPG010000259.1 GCA_019247235.1 Acidobacteriota bacterium | reverse complement strand
GTGTTGTTGTAGTATCTGGCGCGGTTGTAGTAGAGGCCGAGGGGCTGGGTCGTACTGCTCTCCGGCGAAGAGGTAGTTGTTTGGCGTGGAACCCGTGGAGTTGATCAGGTTGCCGAAGGCATCATAGTCGTAGCTGTCTATTGTCTGTTGTCAAAGAGCAGATCGCCGCATCGCGACGAATATCGCATTAGTCCATGAAGTCCCTCGCGACCTCCTGAAAATCAGCTGTACCTGAAGCAATTATCTGCTCGCACAGGTTCTGCAGTAACCCTTTGTCTAACTCCGAGTAGAGTTCCAGAATTCGGCGGCACTCTTCTGAGTCCGCTCCGTTCAGAATATCTGCGGTAACATCCTCAACGTGGCGAAGAACCCAATCACGGGGAAGAGCGCTGATGATGTTCCGCACTGTCCCCGTGTGTGGTACTGTTTTGCTCGCCAGCTGAACCAGCGAAGAAAAGAGGCGCTGCTTTTCGTCGGTATTTAGCTTCTCTACGATGACGAGGGCGAGAGGCATGTCACGGCGACTAAAGAGTACCTTTTCCAGCCAAGGAACCAGTTCAGGCCGATAGTCGGTCAACAGCTGGCTGATCAGGTGGTGATATCCCTCGAACGCAATCAACGACTCACCCCACAATTCTCCAATCTTTGGCTTTATCATTTTTTTGTACCTGCCTTAACCCAGTTCAAGCCGAACCACTTCTTTTCGTGCATGCGCCGGTTCACTCCAGTTGGCTCAACCAGATCGAAATTGCTTCTCGATTGCGCAGCCCAAGGTGCTCATGCGCAATGACCCACTGATTTGAACAGCCTGGCCGAGCGCCTTCTGAATTTTCAGTACTACTCGGAGCGGACTGCTCGCCGTTCGAATGGAAGTTCACTCGTCACGATCTTGCAAGGTTTCTCCGAAAATCGGCATCCAAAACTGACCAAAAAGTAGGTTAGTGAACTTCTGCAGTGGCGTGCTTAGCTAAATCGCACCTTTATGTCGCGGGAGGCTGGAAGTGAGCCCTGGGGGCACGGTCAAACAACTCCCGGCCGATTGTCAATCTGCCAGGTCTGCCAGTCCTCGGTCGTCCAGGTCCGCCGCGGCTCATCACGGTTGGCAGATCACGCGCATCAGTGCCTGACCTGACCTGCCTGATACTGCAAACAGACGGACAGAAAGAATTGTGATGGGATCTTTGTGCCGACATCGCAGAAACTCTTCTCGTTCCGAACATGACTGACCCTCAGGTGACGAGCATCTCTGGTTGCCAAAATAACCAGCTGTGATCGAATGGCCGCGGCGCGAATTCGAGACCGCCTGACGTCGGCGGCTGAATAAAGGAAGATTGGGTAACTTATTTTCTAACTTCCGCAAATAAGAAATACGGTCCACGGCCGAGGTTATTTATCCTGGTTCGGGCTGACCTTGGACATGTCGGAATTTTCCACCCAACGCCAAAGATCGTCCCCGACACTGCGCTTTCGTCGTGTTGGAGGGAGGCAATTTACGTGCTCTTTCCCACAATTGTCAACTTTGATTCCTCAACTTGCAATGGCTTCCTGCCGAAACTTAAACAGCGCATACACTAGATGCAATCGTCATGACCAGCGAACGAATTGCGCAGCTACTGGTTCCATTTCTTGGTACCGCAAGGCTGTCGGATCACCAAATCGCGCTGGTCGCGAGATATTTGAGTGTCTTGCTGCGATGGAATTCTAAGATCAACCTCACGGCCGTCCGTGAACCCGAGCAGATTATTACCCGGCACTTTGGGGAATCCTTGTTCGCTGCTCGACACCTGCTACCCGATCTCGAGCGGGTTCGGTCGGCGATAGACCTGGGCTCGGGAGCTGGCTTCCCTGGGTTGGCGCTAAAGATCTGGTCTCCGGGTTTGGTTGTGACATTGATCGATGCGAGTCATAAAAAGGCGGCATTTTTGCGGGAGACGATTCGCGCGCTCAATTTTTCGGAGGCCACGGTTATGGCGCTGCGGGCCGAGGATGTCTCCGCCCGAGCCGACCTGGTGACGCTAAGGGCGGTCGAGCAGTTCGAGCGAATGCTTCCCTGCTTACCGAATCTTCTAAACCGCTCGGGACAGCTTGGATTGCTGGTCGGAGAGTCGCAAGTCGTCAGAGCAAGGAATTCTTTAAACCAAGTGTGCTGGTCGGACCCGATGCCTATTCCACAGTCGCATCGCCGGGTTCTACTGATCGGCCATGGGAACGGTCTTCCGCAGGCGTAACTGGACCTTGCACAGTGCCAGCACGAAACCGTAATTTTTTAAAGCGAGCTTAATCATTCACGGCATTCGAACGGACCTGGGCGGATGAAAGCGGAGAATCGCGGCAGGAAAATGTTCCACGTGGAACAGTTCTCGCTGTCGTTGCAACCGAGGAATAACACTCCTTGGAATGAATTGTTCCACGTGGAACAATTCCCACTGTGGAAAGCGCGGTCAATATAGGCGGGAACTGCCTCAACTTTCAGGCGCAAGAAATTCACCAGCACCTGCACATCAATCCGGCATTGCAAACCAATTCATTCCGCACTATGCTGAGATTCAAGTCTCTGGGTTCTCCAAAACAACTAAATGGCTCGCATCATTGCTGTTGCCAACCAGAAGGGTGGCGTCGGGAAAACTACGACCGCCATCAACCTAGCCGCCTCGCTCGCCGCGGCCAAGCTCAAAACCTTGCTCGTGGACTGCGATCCCCAATCGAACGCGACCAGCGGGATAGGACTGGGGAAGGATCCAGAGCGAGCCAGCACTTATAAAGTTCTCGTCGGGGACAGCCAGGCGGTTGACGCCATTCAAACGAGTGAGCTCGATCACCTATTTGTCCTGCCCGCGCATAAGAACCTTATCGGAGCCAACCTGGAGCTGGTCGATGCAGAACGAAGGGAGTTTCGCTTGCGAGATGCGCTCAGCGAGCTCCGGGAGAAATTCGATTTCATCATTGTAGATTGTCCGCCGGCGCTTGACTTGCTCACCCTGAACTCACTGGTCAGCGCCGACTCAGTCCTCATCCCCATGCAGGCTGAGTATTTTGCCCTTGAAGGCATCTCTGAGCTGCTGGACACGGTCGAGCGCATTCGCGCCTCTCTCAACCCCGCACTGGAGATTGAGGGGGTGCTACTCACCATGTTTGATGAGCGCACCAACTTGGCCCAACAAGTCACGGCGGAACTCAAGCGCTTCTTCGGACCAAAAGTTTTCTCGACCAGCATTCCGCGCAACGTGCGTCTGGCGGAAGCGCCCAGCCACGGCAAGCCCGTGCTGCTTTATGACGCGAAGTCACGCGGAGCCGAAACCTATGCTCAGTTAGCCAACGAGATCGTGGCGAAACATATGCCTGGCTCGCTGCCCGCCACAGAAATCGCGCGCCCAGAAGATTCAGCCCCGGTTCCGGAAAAAGAACGCCAAGTAGTGAATGCGCCCCGATGGCAACGATGGCGCGATCGCAACAAGCTGATCACCATCGGTCTAAAAGGCTGATTCACTCGATGCTCAAGCGCCAAGATATCCCGCCAGCCGCCGGCTGGAGACCCCAGACGTCCGAGGCGCGCACGCCCCGCGCTTTTACCAGTTCAGAGCTCAAAGATCATCAAATATATCGTATCACGATATATTAAAAGGAGAGAGCCGTGCCCGCTATCGACGAATCGAAACCTGTAGAAAAACGCCGCGCCTTAGGTCGAGGGCTGGATTCCTTGCTGCCGTCGGGACCACGCATGGTTTCAGCGGCGGCGCCGACGGCAGCGATATCGGCCCCCGCTGTGGTTTCGG
>JAFAPG010000223.1 GCA_019247235.1 Acidobacteriota bacterium | reverse complement strand
TTTCGGATTCGGTCAGCGTCGTTTTCGGGCAGCAAGCCGATCAGATGAGCTAGGCGTGTGGCAGCCAGCATGCCCCACGCCACGGCTTCGCCGTGCAAAAACCTTACATAAGCAGTCTCAGCCTCCATTGCATGGCCGATCGTGTGGCCGAAATTCAGAATGCGGCGCAAATCGGCCTCACGCTCGTCTTCGGAGACAACCTCTGCCTTGATCCGAACTGCAGCTGAGATCAACTCCTCTAAGAGATCGGGGTCTTGATCAAGTACATCCTGATGCCTCGTTGCGAAGAGATCAAACAGCTCCGGATCACGAATGATCCCGCATTTGACCACTTCGAAAAGCCCCGCTCGGTATTCGCGGGCGGCCAATGTCGAGAGCACATCGGGGTCGATCAAAACTGCAAGAGGCTGATGAAAGCTCCCGATCAAGTTTTTGGCGCCTGCAAGGTTCACGGCAGTCTTCCCACCTATCGCAGCGTCCACTTGGGCAAGGAGAGTTGTCGGGACCTGCACAATCGGAATACCGCGCATGAAAATGGCTGCGAGGAATCCGCTGACATCGGTGACAATACCCCCTCCGAAACCGATTACCACGCTTGCGCGGTCGCCTCCTGCCGCGAGCATCTGGTCAGCGAGCGTCTCGACAACATGAAGGCGCTTGTTCGCTTCGCCACCGGGGAAGAACAGAACTGTCGGCTTCACGGGGAGCCCAGCTTCCACGGGTGATCCGTACAGCTGCCACACGTCCTCGGTCGTGACTAGAAAAAGCTTTCCGGTGCGCCGTGGAACGAACTGCGCAATACGCCGGAGAACGCCGCGTTCGATCACATTTGGGTAGCTGTGATGAGCTGTCCGGACTTGAACGGCTAGCATTTCATCCCGTTGTACCATGTGGGTATCGCCTCGCCCATTCACCGGATTCGCACTGATTTCGTAGTGGTTGGAGCTGGGATTGCAGGTCTTCGTGCTGCTATCGAGCTTGCCCGTTCAGGCAACGTTCTGGTAATCGCGAAGGACAGTCTTCACGAATCCTCCTCTGAATATGCGCAAGGCGGCATCGCCGCTGCTCTCAGCGATGACGATGAAGTCGAGCTTCATGAGCACGACACGATCATCGCCGGTGATGGTCTTTGCAATCTCGAAGCCGTACACACGCTTGTTGAGGAGGGTCCGCGTGCAATCGAAACGTTAATTGAGTGGGGAACAGCATTCGATCGTGAGGGCTCACGCCTCTTGTTCACGCGCGAGGGCGCTCACAGCCGGAACCGAGTCCTTCATGCTTACGGCGACTCCACCGGTCGCGAAATTGTGCGGACGCTTAGACAGCATGCTCGTACCCTCTCGAACATCACCTTCCAAAGTTTCGCGGCCGTAACGGACCTCATTCTCCAAGACGGTGAGGTGTCCGGCGTCTTCGCTCTTGATGAAACCACCGGAACAAAGGTAATAATTCAGGGTCGCGGAGTCCTGCTCGCAACCGGAGGGCTTGGCAGGGTTTTTGAAAATACAACCAATCCGGATGTGGCGACCGGTGATGGCGTAGCTTGTGCATACCGGGCTGGGGCAACTATAGCCGATATCGAATTCATTCAATTTCATCCAACGGCACTGTTTGTACCCAATGCCCCACGCTTTTTGCTCAGCGAAGCGCTGCGGGGTGAAGGCGCTTACTTGCGGAACGCAAGCGGTGAACGCTTCATGGATCGTTACCACCCTTTAAAGGAGCTAGCGCCTCGGGACGTTGTTTCACGGTCCATGGTTATGGAGTTACGTGCTACGGGAGAGACTAGTGCATTTCTCGACCTGACACATCTTCCGCGAGGGTTTGTGCGGACTCGTTTCCCGCGCATTTACGAAACATGTCTGCGGCACGGTGTCAACCTGGAAACCACGCCAGCACCAGTTCGTCCTGCTGCTCACTACGCGATGGGTGGTGTGCAAACGGATCTCTTTGGTCATACAACGATTGAGCGTCTGTTTGCCGCAGGCGAAGTGGCTTGCACGGGAGTGCACGGGGCGAACCGGCTCGCCAGCAATTCATTGCTCGAAGCTCTTGTCTTCGGCGAACGAGCAGGACGCGCCATGCAGTCCCTTCCTGCGCTCCATTACGACCGGTTCGAGAGTGAGCCGCCAATGCTGTTTCCGGTCATCATGGAGCGCAAACTTCGAGCTATCACCTGGAATTCTTGCGGAGTTCTGCGGAACGGACCCGAACTACAGGCGGCCGCGAAGCGGATTGAAGCCCGTTCGTTTCAGACACTGGAGAAACCGACCCGTGCCGATTATGAGCTGCGCAACATGCACCAACTCGCCTTGTTGATCGCTCTTGCCGGGCTGGCTCGCGAGGAGAGCCGTGGCGGGCACTACAGAATAGATTTCCCCGAAAAATCTTCTGCGTTTGAGAAGCACTCTGTCCTCGCACTT
>JAFAPG010000427.1 GCA_019247235.1 Acidobacteriota bacterium | reverse complement strand
GTCAGGTTCCGTGGATTCGGGTGCAGGCCCGCGCTCTAGTCAGCGGGAACTCAATTAAGGTTGAGCGACTCTGGTTGCTACGCCAATCTGACATGACCGACGGCAACAATGAGGATGCGAAAAGTTAAGGAAGCGGCTCGGCTGCCTGTAACGGCTCTGCTGAGCTCTCGCCCTTGCCCGCAAGGCGCAGCCTATACCACGCCAAAATGGCAAGCAGGGAAAACACGAAGATGATTGTGGATACGGCATTGATTTCTGGCGTGATCCCGCGTCGCAATCGCCCCCAGATCTCAAGCGGCAGGGTATTTTCGCGCCCGATGAGAAAAAAACTTACAGCGATTTCGTCTAGGGACAGTGTAAAGATCAGCAACGCGGCGGCAATGATCGAAAGCCTCATGTGAGGAAAGGTGATTCGCCAGAAGGTTTGCCAATAATTTGCGCCCAAATCGAGCGATGCCTCTTCTTGTGCCCTTTCTAGTCTCTGCAAGCTGGCAAACACCTCGGTGGTAGCCACCGAGATAAGCGCCGTACCGTGCCCGAGGATTACCGTTGCGAGGCTGAGCTTCACATCCACTTCGCGAAAGAGCATGAGCAGTGAAAGCCCGGTGATAATTCCCGGAAGGACCAACGGCAGGAGCACGAGCCTGCGAAAGGCTCCTTTGCCGGGAAAGCTGGTGCGATCGAGAGCCAAGGCGGCGGGAATACCAAGCGCCAAGCCGATCAGTACCGAGGCAAGTGCAACGACGATACTGTTTCCCACTGCTCTCCAGATGGCGTCATCCTGAAATAACAAACCGTACCAATGCAGGGTGAAATTGTGTGGCGGGAAACCAGCGACTCCCTCTCCATTACAGGAGTAAACGACAAGCACGAGAACCGGCAGGTAAAGGAATGCGAATAGCAGGGCTGCATACACGGCCATCACGATGCCACCTCGGCTCCAGCCGTTCTTCTTCATGAGCGGGCCCATCGTTTTTCCAAACGCTCGGAAAGCCAGAGCAAAGCAATGACCAGCGCCAGCATGCAGAAGGAGATAGCCGCTCCGAGGGGCCAGTTGTACGCGGCACCGAATAGACTGACCACAATGTTAGAGATCATGACACCACTAGGCCCGCCCAAAAGCAGGGGAGCAAGAAAATCACCAAAGCTGAGGACAAAAGCAAACGTGGCTCCCGCTACTACTCCCGGCATGGAGAGAGGAACGATGATGCGCCAGAAAGTTTGGAGAGCTGAGGCCCCGAGATCATGGGAAGCTTCAATAAGATTGCGCGGGATATGCTCCATTGCTGCATAGACAGGCAAAAAGGTGAATGGGATGTAGATGTGAGTCAGAGTCAGCACAATAGCGAACGGGCTATAGAGCAGGAAGTGCAAAGGATGAGTGGTGAGGTGCAGGTACTGCAACGATGTGTTCAGCACACCGTCCGTGCCCAGAATGGTCTTCCAGGCGTAAGCCCGTACTAGATAGCTGACCCAGAGTGGAATGATGACCAGCTGATAGAGCAGGTCTTTCCCTTTTCGGGTGTGGAAGCTCAGTAGGTAGGCGAGCGGATAGGCAAGCAGCAGGGCAAAAAGCATGACCCGAGCCGCAATCCAAGCTGAGCGCAATAAGGTCTGCCGGTACACTTCGTGCCCCAGCAACCGGCCATAATTGGCAAAGTTCCAGGCATGGCGCAGGGAACCGACGGCTGACACCGACCAGAAGCTGTAGGCGAACATCAGGGTATAAGGCAGCACCAGGAATGCTGCTACCCACACCAATGGCGGAACGGTAACCCAGATTTTGTAAGCGCGGGAGAACATGGCTAGGCGTCAGACTCACGTACCAGGACTGCATCTTCAGGAGAAAATTCCAGTTCGACATTTCCTCGCAACAGACCGCGCTGGGAGCTGCGTACGGTGAGCGTCTGTGACTCTCCGGTTTGAACGCGTACGAGTTCGCTAGCGCCATGGAAGGCGGAGTCGAGGACCAGCGCCTGAAATCTTACCGCCCCGGGGCTGGCAGTTGCCCCTCGAATGCACTCTGGTCGCAGCGAAAACAGCACGCTACCTTCCGGTGCGTTGACTGGCCATTCCATGGAACCAGTCCGCGCAATTCCATGGCGGACTGCCGCCCGAAGCAAGTTGCTCTGGCCGATGAACTGCGCGGTGTAGGAGGTTGCGGGGCGACAGTAAATTTCATCCGGGGCTGCAACTTGTTCCAGCTCTCCAGAACGCAACAGGGCTATGCGGTCCGACATTGTCATGGCCTCTTCCTGATCGTGGGTCACCAAAATGAAAGTGATACCGACTTCGCGCTGCAAAGCCTTGAGTTCTACCTGCATCTGCCGCCGCAGGTTGGCGTCGAGCGCCGAAAGAGGTTCGTCGAGTAGCAGGAGCCGTGGCTGGTTTACCAAGGCTCGCGCCAGCGCCACCCGCTGCTGCTGCCCGCCGCTGATTTTGGCGGGCCGGTAGCTCCGAAAAGACTGCATTCGCACCTTAGTAAGGGCTTCGGTCACACGTGTGCGGGCCTCATCGAAAGATACTCCTCTCGCCCGTGGGCCATAGGCGACATTCTCTTCTACGGTGAGGTGAGGAAACAGTGCATAATTCTGGAAAACAGTGTTAACTCTCCGTTTGTATGGAGGAAGCGGGTCGAGCTGCTCCCCGGCCATCCAGACTTCGCCCGAAGTCGGTTGCTCGAAGCCTGCAAGAATTCGCAATAATGTGGTTTTGCCCGACCCGCTCTCACCCAGAATGGTAAGAAACTCGCCGCTAGCAACCGAAAGAGAAATATTCCGCAAGACCGTGTGCCGGCCAAAACTTTTGGTGAGGTTGCGGAGGCAGAGCAGGGGATCTGCGCCGCCGTCTGCCAGTGATGCTTGCCGGTCGCTCTGCATTTAGCATTAAAGTTTACTGCGCCGCCTTTACTTCGTTCCAGATCTCGTTGTATTTGGTACGGCGGGGAACATTTTGCCAAAAGTAAATGTGGTCTTGATATTCATCGACGCTATCGAGATGCAGGTTTTTCCGTTGCTCGGGGCTGAGAAACTGCGAGGCTTGGGGATTTGCAGGTGCGTAGCTGGTGATAGCAGTGACCTTTTTCTGAGTCTGTGCTTCGATCATGTATTCGAGGAAGCGGTAGGCTAATTCCGAGTTGGCGCTACCAGCCGTGATCATAAGGTGATCGATCCAGCCGGTAGTGTTTTCCTTGGGAATGACCTCACCTATTGGGAAACCTGCTTGATGAAGTTGGTTCGTCATCAGCGGCCATCCCATGGCGGCAACGATCTCGTGGTTTTGAAACAAGTTCGTAAGCTCGCCTCCGGTGGACCAAATCTTGCGTATGTTTGGTTTGAGCGCGAGCAGCTTGGCTTTCACGGCATCCAATTCCTGATCACTGAGGTTGTACAGATGACGGGGGTCCGGCCTATCGTAGCCGAGAACTTGTGCTGCCATATACAAGGTGGAGAGATCATCCCAGACCGAGATCCGATTTCTTAATTTTGGATCCCACAAAACCGCCCAGCTCTCGGGCGG
Organism: Acidobacteriota bacterium; assembly: GCA_019247235.1. Taxonomy (GTDB): domain Bacteria; phylum Acidobacteriota; class Terriglobia; order Terriglobales; family Acidobacteriaceae; genus Gp1-AA145. The sequence continues at coordinate 362 of JAFAPG010000427.1, read as the reverse complement.
AACGGAAAAGGATTTGGCATCGTAGAGCAGTGGATTGGGACCCCACATGAAGGGAACGCCAAACACCTTGCCGTTTACTCGAACCAGCGGCATCGAACGCAGCTTGGGGGAGAGTTGGTCATAATTGGGCAGTTTGGATAAATCGAGCGGGGTCGCCAAACCGGTTTCGGAAATCGTGGTCGCAACATCGCTCGAAGGGGAAATGACGTCATAGTTGCCGGCGCTACCGCCTCGAAGCTTAGCGACCAATTCATCGCTCGATCCCATGTAGGAGGCTGAAACCCTGCAATGGTTCTGTTCCGCAAACGCATTGACGAACGAGGGGTCGGCGTAGCCTTCCCAAACCAGAAGGCTCAGTGTGG
>JAFAPG010000420.1 GCA_019247235.1 Acidobacteriota bacterium | reverse complement strand
ACCCACTCCTCAGTGCCCCGATGCTCACCCCAGACAAACAATGGAATGTCTTTGTCCCGTGAATTCTTGGGCTCAAGCTGATCGTTGAGAGCACTAATCATCCATGGGCCCACGGAAGAATTGGCTCGGCTCGAGGTGGCAACGGTTGGAATCGCGCGTCCGATCTGGTAGGTAATTTCCTGCTGCGACTTCTCCGAGGCCCCAGTTCCGCTCGTCAGTTCTTGCCACTCGGCTTCGCCGGCGGCTCTGTAGTGCAGAAGGACGTCGCCAAGAGTTCTTCCGGCCAAAATGTAGTCAGTATCAAACAGATCGTGACTTCGTTTGAGGCTGCTCACGCCGCTGGAGCTGAAGGCGAGCTGGAATTGTTCGTTCCCCAAATTTTGCGAGAACGCAGCTAGGGTGGGAAGCGCGAGAATGGTCAGAACGAGCTTATACAATTGATCTCCCGCTGAGCACGATCATCGCCTACATTACCGTGCGCTTTCAGCGTTTTCCTGAATGGTGACGATCCGATTCCCCTGCAAGTTGGCGAAATGCTGCAAGGTGCCACTAGGCCAGCGAATGTCGATCGAGTCGGCGCGGGTAGCGCGGCCCAGACCAAAGTGCAATCGAAAATCGCTTTGCGAGACATACCCGCCGCCGCTACGAACTTCTTGCACTTGGAGATGCCCCGCGACTCGGAGTTTTACCTGTGCTCCAATGGCATTACGGTTGGACTTTGCGCCGATCAAGTGCAAGAGGATCCAATTTCCATGTTCGCCTAGGTTTTTGAGTAGACTGGCTTGATCATGACTGTTGTTAACCAGAATCTCTAGCGTACCGTCATTGTCGATATCGGCTGCGGCTACGCCATGTCCATTCCGCGGGGTTGTGATTCCGGGTCCGGCTTCGAGCGAAAGATCGCGAAATTTTCCGTTGTGCTGGTTCCAATACAAAAGGCGAGGCTCACGAAACGTGCTGTTCAAACCTTTGCCATCCACCTCGGGGTAGACGTGCCCATTCGCCATGAACAGGTCTGGCCAGCCGTCATTATCGACGTCGACAAAGAGCGTGCCCCAACCCAAAAATTGCGTGTTCTTGCCTAGACCGGCTTCGAAGGTGGTTTCACTAAAGGTTCCGTCCCTATTGTTGTGATAGAGGTTTGGCGCATCATCGGAAAAATTGGTCTTCACAATATCCAGCCAGCCGTCGCCATCGTAGTCAGCCGCGTGCGCACCCATGCCTGCTTGTTCGTGGCCATTGGCGCCATAGGCGATACCGGCGGCCGCCGCCATTTCTGTAAACGTGCCGTTCCCGTTGTTGTGAAAGTACAAGCTCGGAGTGGAATCGCAGGCGACGTAAACATCGGGCCAGCCGTCATTGTCAAAATCCCCGGTAAGGACTGTGAATCCGTAATAGGAAGGTGTGTTGGCAACTCCGGATTTCGCGCTCACATCGGTAAAGGTGCCATCGCCGTTATTTCGAAAAAGCTGGTTGTGGGTTCCCTTCAAGCCCCTGGGACCGCACATCACCGGAATCCCCTTCCACTGGCACAAATCACTGCTTCCTGGCTCGGGGGTGTGTTCAAGATCAAGGTCCACGTAATGGGAGACGAAAAGGTCTACACGACCATCGCGGTCATAATCGAGAAAGGCGCAGCCTGTAGACCAGGTTACCTCGCTTTGCCACAAGCCGGCTTTCTTAGTTACATCTGTGAAGGTGCCATTGCCGTTGTTATGCAAGAGCACATTGTGTCCCCAGAAGGTGACAAATAGATCTGTGAATCCGTCGTTGTCATAATCGGCTGCGCATACCCCCTGTCCCCAGCCCTTTAGCGCAACACCAGCGGCCGAGGTTACATCGGCAAAGGTACCGTCATGGCGGTTGTGATAAAGGTGGCTGGTCGGGTCTTGCCCCTGGGAAAACCCCTCTAAGCGGCTGCCGTTTACCAGGAATATATCCGGCCAGCCGTCGTTGTCGTAATCAAAGAAGGCCGCGCCACTGCCCGTGGTCTCGATGATATACCGCTTTGCTTTCTCTCCGCCCGCCTCGGTTCTGAAAGTCACGCCAGCGCGCTCGGCTATGTCTATGAAGTTGACCTTGGGGCTCGCATGGGAAGCCGCTTCCCGGGGGCCGAGCGCCCCGTGTTGTCGGCAATAAGCAAGAATCGATGTCGAGACCAAAACTACCAGCAACGTCGCCGCACCGAGTACCGCGAATTGTCGTCGGTACCTATTCATCGCCATGGGCAACGAGTCCGCTGGGGCTCGGGAAAAAGAGTCCTCATTGGGGGATCCCCAGCTAAACAGCCCTGGGTAAACGATATCTAGAAACGTAAATTCTTTGTTGCAGAACCACGATTATTCTTGACAACCTGGTTCTGGACGAGAAATATATCCCATATATTATATTCCCTCGGCTCATTGTCGCCCGCTTTTTTGCAGTTTAGCGCGTACGGCATGAGCTTATTCAGCTACTGAGTGAATGAAACCTAGACGACGTGCGCTGAATTGCCCGGGTAAACGTTTTCAGTCTTCGCCAGGAGTGCATCATGAAGCTTCGCGCCATTTCAGGGGTATCGATCTTTGCGACTTTGATCTTCTCCCTACCGCTTTATGCCCAGTTCCGAAGTTCTATAGAAGGCACGATAACGGACAGTTCCGGAGCGATGGTTGCGGGAGCGGAGGTCACGCTCACCAACACGGCCACCGGGGTATCTGAGACCTCCCAGAGCAACAACGAGGGTCTGTTTCGCTTTCCCAGCCTACCACCGGGAAATTACAAACTCACGTGTACGAAACAGGGTTTCCAGACCCTGGTACAAGAAAATGTCTCCTTGGCGGCAGAGCAGGTACGCACCGTCGCAATGGCAATGAAGGTCGGCCAGATCAGTGAGACCGTCACCGTAAGCACGGAAACTGCACCCATTCAACTTTCCGAGGCGAAGATTGGTGGCGATATTTCCACACGAGAAATAAACGAACTTCCTTTGTCGGGAAGAAATATCTTCAATCTCGTGAGTCAAGCCCCTGGGGTCACGGGCATCGGTCAGGCGTCCGGCGGAGCGTTCGACAATAGCGTTTTCAGTCTGGTCAATGGCGGCCAAACGAATGCGAATGGGCAACGTGGGGATGCGAATGCCTTTTATCTAGACAACACCTTGGCAACCAGCAACCCCGACCCCGGGGTGTATAACTTGACTCCCAACCCCGAGTCGATACAGGAGTTTCATGTTTCGGTGAATGACTATTCCGCCGAGTACGGCCACAGCGGAGGACTGATGATCCAGGCCGTGACCAAGTCCGGCACTAACCAGTTCCACGGTTCATTGTTTGAATATCACACTGATAATGCCCTGATGGCTCGCGGCTTGAACCAGACCACGCCGGATTTGACGGGCCGGATTATTCCCGTGAGCCGCAGAAATGAATTTGGAGGTTCGATTGGCGGCCCAATTCAAAAGGACAAGACCTTTATCTTCTTCAGTTGGGACCAGCTCATCTCCGCGCAAGCGACTGTTCTCCAGGGAAACGTTGAAACTCCTCAGTTTGTCAGCTTCATGACCTCGAATTTCCCTAACAATCTCTCTACCAAACTGATGACACAATACCCCGCCAAAGTGCAGTCGGTGCTTCCCGGAAGCATTCAAACTGTCCAGCAAAGAGATCCGAATTGTGCTGCCAAGGCACCCATCGTGGGAATTCCCTGCAATCTACCCGTGCTTGAAACCGTCACCGACAGCTTTGCGCCGAAAAACAATGGCAAGCAATGGAACGTGAGAGTCGATCGCTACTTTCGTGACTCGAAGGACAGAGTTAACGGTAACTTCTTCCGTAAAACCCCTGACACCATCAGTCCCAACATTCGGCCGGCATTTGAAAATCCTAATTCCTTTGCCGGAATCACCAATTACGCTAATTTGGATTGGACCCACACGTTCTCCCCCACTATGTTGAACGATGCGGCATTTGGAATCACGCGCATTTCGGGATTGGGTACTTGCGTGCACTGCGAAGTGCCGCCAATCGGAATTACTTCCTTAGCTAACGCCGGATTTGGCAATGGATTTTCGCCCGCCGAGTTTATTCAAAATGATTATCACTGGCGCGACGTTCTTTCGCTCACACACGGCAGGCATGGACTGAAAACCGGGATCGACATCTTCCGCGATCAGGAGAATGACCTTTTTACCGGTCCGCAGCAAAGAGTGTTCTATAACTTTTTCCAAAACTCCCCTGCTGGAGGAGTAGATTCGCTTTTTGATTTCGCCAACGACCGGGTTCCGGAGGAGGACGGGATTAACTTCGATCTACGGAACGGTGGGCCGGCATATCAAAACATTGGTCTGCGTTCGACAACTTTTGGATTCTTTGCGCAGGATGATGTAAAAATCAAGCCCAACTTGTCGGTCAATGCGGGTCTACGATGGGATTTTTCATCCAATCCTTATGAGGTGAACCATCGGTTATCACAGATCATTCTAGGCCCCGGGTCAACCCTCCAACAACAGGTCGCCGGGGCCTCAGTCGGCGTTGTCCCCAACCTCTTCCATCAACATCGATTTGGCTATTTCGCCCCTCGATTGGGACTTGCATGGGACCCCACCAAGACGGGAAAAATCAGTGTTCGAGCTGGGATGGGAGTTTTCTTCAACCGTTGGCCTAACAAGGTATGGAGCGATCCGACAAGGAACAATCCCCCATTCGAAGGCGGGCCGATCAGTGCGATCCTGGGCGCGCCGGGTCCCCAGCCGGTTTATGGGCTCTGCCAGTTTGCGGTGTTCCCATTCAACTGCCCTGTACCGTCGGGGCTGCCGATAGGTTTGAATGCGCGGGGTGGAGCATTGCCAGCGGCCGGAATCTCTAGCATTGGTGGAACTCTTCCCGATCTACGCTATGCCTATAACATTGCCAGGTTCATCGGCGTTCAGTACGCCCTGACTCCGACCTGGATCTTCGAAGCTGATTATGCCGGCTCGCACGATGTGCATCTTTACGTAAATACCGATCGCAATCGATGCTTCGGGTGTTTCGATCCCACTACCGGAACTCGGATTTCCAGCAACGGGAGTTTTCAACCAAACCCCTTTTTCCTAGGTATCAACCTAACCGACAATAGTGGTTGGTCCTATCACAATGGAGGCACTTTCTCTTTGCAGCACCGGTTTAGTCAGTCGTTTACCTTCCAGGCGGCATATACTGTAGGGCACACCGTAAGTAACGTGGATGCACCCACCCCCGGGCACGACAGCTCCTTCGCGCCGGTTTATTATCCCTATAATCCAAGCGCGCAGAAAGGCCCTGCATCATTTGATATTGAGCAAGGGTTAACCGTTCACGGACTTTGGGAGCTGCCCAGATTAAGTGCGATGAATCCAATTGTGCGCGGTATTTTGGGAGGATGGCAGTGGACGGGAGCGGCGAACTTTCAAGGCGGCTACCCTTATACCGTCCAGGACTGCAACCATTCGCCGGATGGAGGGGTTAGCTGTCTTCTACCCGATGTGTCCGCGTCCGCCCGAGATAAACACTGCAGCAAGTCACAATTCCTAGCAGGTTGTCTCGCCCCCGCCGCCTTCAGTCTGCCTTCACAGTGCGCGCTCAACAGCAGCAATCAGCTAACTTGCCAAGGTTCGTGGGAAGGCAACGTTGGCCGCAACACGTTCCGCGGACCAGGATTCGCCAACGTGGACTTCAGCACGATGAAATACTTCAACCTTCCATGGTTTGGCGGGAGAGAAGGCGCGCGTCTCCAGATCCGTGGTGAATTCTTTAATCTGTTTAACCGAACGAATCTGATGCCCATAACACCCAACAATGGGAGTACGGACATTAATGCCGGCAACTTCACTAAATCGGCGACCGCTTACAATCCGCGAACCATTCAGGTGGGTGTCCGGGTGGAGTTTTAGCTGGCAAGGTCATTGACTGCTGGCCCTCCGACAAGTATTTATTTACGAGGGCCAGTGTCGTCTGGCGGCATCGGCGATTCTGGACTGACAGGATGCCCTTTCTACAGTCAGCGTCCACTATCGCTCAAGTAATCCTCATCCTTCGGTTACTGCTCGCTTTGAGCAGTGGTGAAACCATATCGTCTTATGCAGACGCAGAAGCCCTGGTGCGCGCCGGACAGTTC
>JAFAPG010000390.1 GCA_019247235.1 Acidobacteriota bacterium | reverse complement strand
AAAGCCGGTACCGGGGCGAAGGTATCATGCGCCCAGTCAGAATCGAGCGAAGCGAGTTTCTCATGATGCAGATCGTCGAGCATCTTGAGTCCGACGAAGGCCATGGTATAAGGCTTTTGCGAAATGGTAGCGGCGATGACCCCTTTTTGAATCCAGCTTAGAGTTTCCGGGTCGGTATCCATGGCCACGATGATTTTGCCCTTGATGCTGTTATTGTCGAGCACGGTGGCGACCTCTTTGCCGGACAGCGCTTCTAGACAAACGAAGGCGTCGATGTGCTCTTTCTTATCGTTGGCCAGAAATTGCGTGGTGCTGTCGAAGGTGATACGCGGGTCACCTTTCATGTCCACGATCTTAGACAGCTTGATTTGTGGTGAACTCTCGAGCGCGTCATGATATCCGCGCAGCCGCTCATTCAAGTTGGGCTGGGACGGCATGGTGAAGACCACCACCTCGCCTTTGCCTTTGAGTTCCTGGGCAAGTCGTTTTCCGCCGGCCATTCCCGCTTGATAGTTATTGGTGCCGATAAAGAACAGGCGCTTGCTGGCGGGAGCGTCCGAATCGATGGCAACGATGGGAATGCCGGCGGCGATGGTGTGATCGATGCTGTCCTTCAGTAAACTTGCGTCAGAGACGGAGACGAGAATGCCAGCGGGCTTCTTCTGAATTGCGTTTTCGAGCGCATCGCGTTCGGCCTGGGGATCATAGCTGTCCGGGCCCACGAAAGAATAACCCACCTGAATCTGCTCCGCAGCATGGGCGAAGCCGGCGCCGGCACTCTGCCAATAGGGGATTTTGATGTTGGTCGAGACCAAGATGTAGGTTTCCCCGCTATGGCCCCCGCAACTGGGGAGTGCAACCAGAGTAGCCAACAGGAGTAGACAGAGTCCGAAATCGCGACGACGCATGGCAACCTCCGCTCTGTGGGTCAGAAGCGAAACGCATTCTAACTCTCCATGGCGGCAAAGGGAAGGAACGCCACGTCCCAGTCCTGCCGAGGCTGTGACGTACAACTTTTTGAGACCTGTTGAAATTCTGAAAATGGATGAGAGCGTGATGCGTTTGCCCGGGTGAGTGAGGCAAAATTTCAGGCTTCGCGGTGGCGCCAAAGCGGAATCGGTCGGCAGTAGCAGTACGCGCAGAGCTGCGACTTAATCGCCGACTGCCCCAGGTCTGCACTTTGCTGACTTCAGGTGACCAGGGGCGGGTTAGATCCCCAGCGGGAAGGGTTTCGATTGATGATCGGCTGCCACCAAGGCGAGACCGCTCAACCGGCCCTGGAGCAGCGACATGAGACCGGTGTACCAGTAGCCCACGACAAATAAGACAAGGAAAGGGACGGTAAAGTAATTCTCGTTTTCAAAGGCATAGTAAACCGTCAGACCGAAGTAGCTACCGATGAGCAATTCGATCCAGGGCACCCAGCCCAAACGTTTGCGATATTGCGTGCCGCGAATCACATCCTTTTTGGATTCAACGCGATATTTTGGGGTGCGGGCAAACGCCGTTTGCTTGCCGATGAGGGCCTCAAGAACGGCAATGCTATTGGTCACGGTCAGGCCAATTCCGAGTGCCATCAGGAAGGGCAAATACACAATCGCACGCGGCCAGGAGCGGGGAAACAACTCTCTTTGCGAGACCATGTAGAAGCTGGAGATCGAAAAGGTCGAGGCCAAAAATAACGGAATGTCAATATAAAGCATCTGGAACCAGCCTTGGTAAAAGCGGATCACCATGGCGGGCAACAGCAGCACCGACAGAATCACCATGAGCGGATAGCTGAGGTTGGCGCTCAAGTGATACCAGGCCTCCAGCTTTACCCGAAAAGGCTGATCGCTCTTGAGCACGCGCGGCAAGATCTTTTTGCCGGTCTGGATCAAACCTTTTGCCCAGCGCGCCTGTTGCGTTTTGAAGGCGGTCATCTCCACCGGCAGTTCCGCCGGACACTCGATGTCCTGGCGATAGATGAACTTCCAGCCCTTCAGTTGCGCACGATAGGATAGATCGGTGTCCTCGGTTAGAGTGTCATGCTGCCAACCGCCGGCCTGCTCGATGGCTTGGCGCCGCCAGACGCCGGCGGTTCCGTTGAAGTTAAAAAAAACCTGGCTGCGGGCGCGGCCGGAGTGCTCGAGGACGAAATGTCCGTCAAGCAGTATGGCTTCCACCTCGGTCAGAAATGAGTAGTTGCGGTTGAGATGAGTCCAGCGGGTTTGCACCATTCCCACCTTGGGGTCAGTGAAATGGTGAATGGTGCGCAACAAAAAGTCGCTGGGGGGCACAAAGTCGGCATCGAAGATGGCGACAAAATCTCCCTGGGCGGAACTCAAGCCCGCCTGCAGCGCGCCGGCCTTGAAACCCGCGCGATTGCTGCGATGGATATAGCGAATGGGATGTCCCTGGGCGGCATATTGAGCTACCAGACTGCGGGCGACCAGCGCCGTCTCGTCGGTCGAATCATCGAGCACCTGGATATCGAGCTTTTCCCGCGGGTAGTCCAGACGGGACACGGCCTCAAGCAGCCGGTCAACTACGTACCTTTCGTTAAAAATCGGAAGCTGCACCGTTACCCGGGGTAATTCGCGAAACTTCTCCACCGGATCGCCTGAACGGTTTGTCTTTTTCTTATAGTACAGATAGACCAGGCGATATCGGTGTAGTCCATAAGAAGCGAGCAGTATGAGAACTGTGAAGTAAGGAATTAACAACGCCAGGTCGAAGGCGTCGGTATGGTAGAGGCCCACGCCGGCCGGGCCGATGGTAAAGGTAGTATCCAGAAAATGGCGATACATGTACTGCGACAACCCATGTTGGGCGAGGAAGGTGGCGAGAACTGTAAGTGTCACGGCCATCTTTCGCCAGGCACCCCCGCATGCTGGCCAGCGCAGGGGCCTCGCCTGGTCCATCTATTGTAAATGA
>JAFAPG010000388.1 GCA_019247235.1 Acidobacteriota bacterium | reverse complement strand
GGAGTCGATACCAACGGGAGCGTATCCGTCAAACGATACCGCAGAGCGGCATTCCGAAAGAAGCCAGGCCTAAATGAAGTTGATGGCGTTCAATCGGAAGGAGGCAAGCTTCAAAGGCACAGGCGCCGCCTCAGCAGCTTCGTTCAGGTCGATGTTCCGGCGGCATTCCTGATGGGTGCGGAGGGCTTTGAGGAGCCATTTGTCGAGATACGCATAAGGGCGTGGGCCTTTCACGATTGCGTACCAGGCCAAAGGGGAGGTGACCTACATTGAGATTGAATCTGTCAAATTTGTCACCATGTTCTGTCAACTAGACTTTGGAAAGAAAATTGAATTCATTCAAGCCCCCGAGCTGACGCCCGGCGTCCCGAAGTAAACTCGCCTGAACAGGCTGCAACTACTCCTAATATCTGACATGACAAACCGGGGAAGAAAATGGTCCTTCCATCACCCGTAGAGATCAATCGGGAACTCAGATGGCAGAAACGATGAGTTTCCTGGGAATCATAGCTTTCAGAACTTCGGTTCCGCAAATTCTGGTGACAAATTTAACAGATTCGCGACCACATGCCATCGCAGGGCGACGTTCTGTACGCGCTTATCAGGCGAGTACGACGCGAAGGCCATCATCGTGTCGATGCCATACGGAAAGAAGTGAGCGATGTACCGTAATCCGAACGGGAACGGCGCTGGCGGCTCCGGTCTTCGCGGTGGCGGATTTTGCGTCTTGAAGGCAGGTGTGCGGAGATTGGTTGTCTGCCCCAATTTCCAGCTAGACTTCTTGGCGTTAGGCATACTGCCGAAGCGGATGCGGAAAGCCCCCTCCCCATACTGCCAGATTTCAGGGTGCCTGCAAAGGCTTCTGGATGTGGTAGTCTGACCGACATGCGGCCAGCACTCTCCCGCAGCCTCATCGTGCTGGTGCTTTTAATGTGCGCTTGCGACTCTAACTATTCCCGGAAGGACTTTCATCTGTTCGTCAACGGGGTCTCCGAAGATGTCCCTGGTGCCGTTGTTACCCACGAGTTCTTTGATGGTGCTGCGGCCAGACCTTACTTGGGCCGGTTCTTCACCGACAACTCGTCTCAGCGAATTGAGGTCGTACTAAGTTATCGTGTTTGGCAGCGAGTATTTCGCAGTCGTCCTGACGTTATCGGTTCAATGATTGAATTGGATGGTAAGGCAGCGGTTATCGTAGGCGTTGCCGAACCGAGCTTCGCACCGCATGGAGCGGGAGAGCTGTGGATACCGTTCCGTTCGAAGCTGGTTTAGATCGGCATCGGAGCTAGCAGCTTGACGTGCCTGCGGCCAATGTGTGCGAACGGCTAGCGATTGCGGGCAGCCCAGCCATTTCGCCATGTAGACTCTACACCCACGGGCCGACCAAGGGCTTGGGCAGCCATTCCGCCGCATGCGTGCCGGAAACGCCGGTCGTCCTTCCGGCAGATTAAGAGCCGACGAAAGTCTACGAGAAAGGCCCAGAACGAAAGCTCTGGTTCTCGTTTCGCACTTTCCTCTAAAGATCACGCGGTCGCTCGCCGATGATTCACCCGAGCCTTTACTTTGTTCTTGGTTGCTTGCGCCATTCGCATTCGATCCGAAACTGCTCGTCCGCGTAGTTGCGCAACGTGACCGGAAAGGACCGGAAAGGAGGTCATCAGCTCACTAGAGTCAAACGATATGCGCTGGGCACCTATTCGGCTGATTCGAAAACTCCCAGTCGAACATTCGCCGGGATGGTGCCCACACGGAACCAGTTATTTTGCCGGTCAATGAAAAATAGAGAACAGCGTTCAAACTAACTAATGAAGGCGACGGATGTAGCCCCGGAACTCAACGCACAATTGCTAGCGATCCACAGGGTGTACATCAAGGCAGACGAACCCCTTCGGATTTTCCAGCAATTGCTTCTGCTGAATCCACCGCCCCTAGCGTGCATCCTCCTGGACTGGATACCGGGGTCAGACGAGTGAATGTGAGAGCGGAACGGGGCGAAAAACAAGGGATTTGCGATATTGACGGACCGCACGTTCGCAGCGCGGAAGTAAGAGCGAAGGAGGTCGCAACCACAGGAAGTAAACTCACCAAATCTCGAAGACACCATTCTTCTAGTTTCAGTGCTCCGGGCACCTCGACATCCCGAGTGCGGTAATTCTGCTTTCCGCTACTCCCATTGGACAAATCCGAGGCTTAGGTGCCCGGAGCAGATATGGGTACGACTGCCGTGGACACGGCGCTACACGCCGAATGGGGTGGTCGCAGGAGGAACCCTCAACCGCTGTGTTTGCAAATGCCTTTATGGCCAAAAGAGAAGCCGTCTCGTGAGTGGATGACTCACCACTTCGCTCAAGCGGAGATCCGGGGACGAGAGAAGGCCCTCCGGTAGGCGGTTTTATTCACGTCTCCTCCTGCAACTGCTGGCCGCCCTGCTTCCTATTGGAATAGAATCCGGCGTGATAGGAGAAGCTCAGTGCCGACCTACATCATCATGTCCAAATGGACTGCCCAGGGATTGCAAAAACTAAAGGAAAGTCCAAACCGTCTGGATGCGGCCCGCAAGGCGTATGAGGCTGTGGGCATCAAGCTGACCCATTTCTTCATGACTA
>JAFAPG010000214.1 GCA_019247235.1 Acidobacteriota bacterium | reverse complement strand
CTGAGAGCTTTGCCGATAGCGGAGGAGTTCGCCAGGTTTCCTCCCGGTACGATGATGTGATCGGGCGGCACCCAGTTGAGCTGCTCGAGTAACTCAATGGCGGCTGTTTTCTGTCCTTCGACGCGGTAAGGGTTCACTGAATTCAATAAATAGACCGGCATGCGCTCGACTACTTCATTCAGCACCCGCACGCAGCCGTCAAAGTCAGTGCGCAATTGGCATGTAATGGCGCCGTAATCGAGCGATTGCGAGAGCTTGCCCCAGGAAATTTTTCCATCGGGAATAAGCACCAGACTGTGCAGTCCTCCTCGAGCCGCATAGGCGGCCATCGATGCCGACGTGTTTCCCGTAGAGGCACAGGCCACCCAGGAATAACCTGCCTGACGGGCGAACGAAGCTGCCACGGTCATGCCTGTATCCTTAAACGATCCGGTAGGATTCAGGCCTTGATGCTTGGCGTACAAATGCTGAACTCCCGCGCTCCTGGCGCAGCGCGGTAGCTCATAAATGGGGGTGTTCCCCTCCCCCATGGTGATGATCTGCTGCTCTCCAATTGCGGGCAGAAGTTCGCGAAACCGCCAAACCCCGCTCAGGTCAAAGGCCGTGGTCGAAGTTCGTCGATCGCGCCAGCGTCTCTTTAAGGAAAGCGGAGCCAGTCCGTCTGCTCCGCTTGCTGTCCAGCCGGGATAGACAATCTCGAGCAGGTCGCGACAATATTCGCAACGGAAGCGATCGGGCAACGCCTGACGGCCGCAACCGATGCAGCGCAGTTCGGAGACGCTCAGATGACTGTGGATTGCCGGCTCGGCCATTTTAGGCAAGAGAATTCGAGAACACTGACCAGCGATCTCTAAGAATAACAGAGCCCAGCCAGCCGGCGCTTACACCCAAGTTTACCTACTTGCCGCGCAGATAAAGGTCTTTCCCATTAAGCCAATCCGCCCGTGGAGGGTGAAAAATGTCGAGGTCGATGGTATCTTCAAGCGCCTCAGCCTGATGAGGCATATGAGGAGGGATGGTCAGCACCTCTCCTGGTCTGACGACAATTTCCCGACCATCAATCCAGAACTTTAAGGCTCCTTCGATGACATAACTGAGTTGCTCGTTGACATGGCTGTGCAAGGGCACAATGCACCCTTTTCTAAGCAAGATGCGAGCAAGCATCACCTCGTGGCCAACAATCAGCTGACGTTCAAACAGGGGATTTAGGACTTCAAGTTCCACCTGCCGCCAGGCAAGGTGCTGCAGCTTTCCAGATGCCGGCCCCCCTACCTGGGCAGTGTCCTTAAGTGCGAACCCGCTCGATCGAGGCACAGCACGCTTGTTCAATGGCATTCTGCTTTTACTTGTGGGTAGCGCCTTTCGAACCGTTTTCTTTTTCATGCGCCTAAAGCCCTTGGTACGACCCGCCATCAACCAGGACTGTTTGGCCAGTGATGTAGGAGGCCCGCTCGGAAGCGAGCCAGACGATTGCGTCTGCCACTTCCGAAGGTTCAGCCACTCGCTTCAACGCTGAATCACTGGCCCAAGCGGCAAAAACCTCGGCTTCGCCTTTGCCTTGCTGCGCAGCCCGAATGCTTGCAAGCTCTTTCAGCCGCTCCGTGCGAGTGTATCCTGGAGCCACGTTATTTACCAGGATGCCATCCTTACCGAATTCATTCGCCAAGCTCTTCACCAATCCGACCACCGAGTTGCGAATGGCGTTCGACAAAACCAGATCAACAATAGGCTGCTTGGTGGTAATTGACGTCAGGGTGATGAACCTTCCCCAACGCCTCTTCTGCATATGCGGAATCACGGCTTGAGCAAAGTACACCACACTCAGAAAATTTGCCTCAAAGCCTCTGTTCCAATCCTCGTGGGTGGTGGCTAAAAATCCTTTCGCCGGGGGCCCGCCGGCATTGGTAACACAGATATCGATCCGGCCGAAACTCTCAACTACGGTGGCGACAAATTCTGCCACAGCGCGTGCCTCGGTTACATCTACTACTTCGGTAAACACCTCGACCGCCGATTCTGCTTGAATCGCTGCCGCGGTCGCCTTGAGCGCCTCGCCGTTGCGGGCACATAAGGCCAACCGACAACCTTCCGCAGCAAGCGCACGGGCTGTTGCCCTGCCAATCCCACGACTGGAGGCGGCCACGATGGCCACCCGCCCTTTTAGTCCCGTGTCCATGGGCTGGGATTATAAGATGTTCACGGGTTGCTTTTAGCACAGTTTAGCTTTTCACATCCAACCCACTCTCAGGCGCAGTTGCCTCATGAACGAAGCTGAGGACATGGGGGATGAGAGCCTAGCAATAACTGCCAATAGCTACCTAGACCGTCACTGGAGCGAGCGCAAATTACGGCTACGTACACGACGGCGCCTGTAGCTTGAGCGCCGGTCTTGATGTTGCCGTAGGCGGCGCTTTGTGCAAATATTGCGACACGACAAAGGGGGGCAGTTATGCGGCAGCACCGCTTTCATCCCGAGACTGAGGCGGTACGCGGCGGAGCGTGTCTGGAAAAACGCAACGCGCCGCTCTCGCAACCTATCTACCAAACCTCCACTTTCCGGGTGAGCGATTGCGACGAGCAGTTGCGCGCCACCGGCACGGATATGTTCTACACACGTTACGGGAATCCCACCCATAGCGCGGTTGAACAGACTCTTGCCCAGATGGAAGGCGCCGACGAGGCTTTGCTGTTTGCCTCAGGTATGAATGCGATCACCACCACTATCCTCAGCTTGGTAGAGAGCGGGGACCATGTGGTAGCGCAACGCGACATCTATGGCGGCGTGGCTAAATTTCTCACCTCCTGGTTACCCAAAAGAGGTGTTGACACCACCTTCGTCGAGGCAACCGATTACGATCAGCACCTACGGGCGATCCGTCCCAACACAAAAATTCTTTACCTCGAGTCCCCTACCAACCCGACCTTGCGTGTAGTCGACCTCAATCAGGCGGTGGCCATCGCCCGAGGACATGGCTTGATCAGCTTAATCGACAGCACATTTGCCACTCCCATCAACCAAAGACCCGCGGAATTTGGTATCGACCTGGTGCTCCATTCCGGCACGAAGTATTTGTCTGGGCACACGGATTTAATTTGCGGAGTCGTCGCGGGTCGCCGGGAGTTGATTCAGCGCCTTCGAGAAACCCGCACCACCTTGGGCGGAGTGATGGATCCTCACGCCGCGTTTCTGTTGTTGCGCGGGATCAAAAGCCTATCGCTGCGAGTCGAGCGACAGAATCACAGCGCCTTGCGCGTTGCTCAATTTCTCCGTCGCCACGCCCAAGTACGCTCCGTGAATTACCCCTTCCTTGAGGGTCATCCGCAGCGCTCCTTAGCCCTCGAGCAGATGAAGGGAGGCGGAGGGGTGCTTAGCTTCGAGGTCGAAGGCACGGGTGAAGACGCTAAGCGGGTGACCGAAGCGCTCGAGCTGTTTTCGCTCGCACCCAGTCTGGGCGGAGTAGAATCACTGGTTTCGATACCGGTACTCACCTCCCATGCAATGATTTCCCGCGAGCAGCGGGAAAAAATGGGAATCAGCGAACAGCTGATTCGACTCTCCGTGGGAATTGAAAATACAGACGACTTGATCGCCGATTTGGAACGAGCTCTGGCCGCCCTTGGTCGCGAAGCAACGACGGTCGAGGTTGGATAACATGAGCATTCATGCTGCGGTCATCGGAGTCGGTTTCGTGGGGAGAGCGCATCTAGAAGCTTTGCGCCGGCTTGCGGTCCCGGTGCGAGGAATTTTGGGCAGCACTCCTGGACGCACCGAGCAAGCGGCGCGCGAGCTTAGGGTGGAACGTGGCTATCGATCGCTTGAGGAGCTGGTCGAGGATCCAAGTATCCACGTGGTTCACGTCTGCACCCCCAATAACGTTCATCATTTTCAATCCAAAGCCGCGATAGAGGCGGGAAAGCATGTTATGTGTGAGAAGCCGCTGGCGATGAACACAGCGGAGAGCGGTTCGTTGGTTCAGCTTGCCCACCAGTTGCGGCGGGTTGGAGGCGTAGCCTACAACCTGCGCTATTACCCGCTTTGCCATCAGGCTCGCAGCCTCGTAGAACGAGGGCTGATTGGCGAGCCGCAGCTTGTGCATGGCAGCTTTCTGCAAGATTGGCTTTCCTACCCGACAGACTGGAATTGGCGGCTTGAGCCTGAGGTGGGCGGCGACGTGCGAGTGGTGGCCGATATTGGAACTCACTGGCTGGATTTGCTCACCTGGATCATCGGGCGTAAGGTCACCTCCGTGTGCGCTGACTTGGCAACGGTGATACCAGTCCGGAGACGCCCTCGCGGGCGGGTCGAGACCTTTCAACAAAGCGTTGGGCAAACCGACGAATATCAGGTTACGACTGACGATTACGCTTCGGTCCTGCTGCATTTTGAGGGCAACGTGCATGGCGTCTGTACCGTGTCTCAGGTGAGTGCGGGACGTAAGACTCGCCTATGGTTTGAGGTGAATGGAACAGAAGGATCTCTGTCCTGGAACTCGGAAGAGCCCAATGCACTCTGGATCGGTCGCAGACGGGAGCCGAACCAGGAGATTATTAAGGATCCGTCTCTCTTCAGCCCCGAAGTCCGTCGCTATGCAGGGTACCCGGGCGGCCATGCCGAAGGCTACCCTGACACCTTTGTGCAGCTGTTCAAAGATTTCTATGGATATCTGGAGGCGGCCGATCTGGCAGCCGCTCGCCTGTTTCCTACCTTCGAAATCGGCCACGAAGAGATCCAGCTCTGCCAAGCCATCGTGACCAGCTCGCGTGAGCATCGCTGGGTAAGTCTGTCCTAGGGTATTTTTGGCAATCTATCAGGTATTTTGCAGCCCACTTCGGGCTAGATTCGAACCATCCAACTGGGGAGCTGTAGGTCGTGAGGAGGGTTCAAGGCCATGAAGGCTTTTCTCAAATGGATTGCTATTCTGATAGCAGTTCTGATCATCTTAGTTCTGGTCCTCCCATTCGTCATCAATGTCAATACTTTCCGCCCGCGAATTGAGGCTGAACTCTCAAACGCGCTAGGACGGCAGGTGACGGTGGGCAAGTTGAGCCTCTCACTTTGGTCCGGCAGTCTCGCCGCTGACAAGATCGAAATTGCTGACGATCCCTCATTCAGCCAAGCGTCTTTCATACGTGCCGAGGCCCTCAATGTCGGGGTAAACATGCTCCCCCTAATCTTATCGAAGACGCTCGAAATTCGAGAGATCACGTTGACTCGCCCGCAAGTGTCGCTCCTGCGCACTGCGGACGGCAAATGGAATTTTTCGAGCATTGGAAGCAAAGGGAGCGAGAAGGCGCCGGTTGCACCCTCCACGGCGCAACCCGCTGAAACCGATCGCTCGGCGCGAAAATCCGAGGGTAAACCTTCACCCGAGGAGAAAGAGGCGACTCCGTCTAGCCCAGCCAGTTCTCCCGAACAGAAGAGCACTTCTGAGCAGTCCTTGGAGCAAAACCTTTCGGTTGAGAAGCTCAACATTCGCAGCGGCCAAATTTCGGTAGCCAATACCAACGCTCCCGGACATGCGCAAATTTACCGAAACGTCGAGCTCACCGTGACCAATTTTTCTTTCACCTCGCAATTTCCCTTCACCCTTACAGCGGATCTACCCGGGGGCGGTAATACGAAAGTGGAAGGTCAAGGTGGGCCTATTAATCGCAATGATGCATCGATGACGCCCCTCGAGGCAAAGATCTCGGTAAACCAGCTGGATCTGGCCAAATCAGGTTTTGTTGATCCCGCATCGGGCATTGCAGGCGTCGCCAATTTTGCCGGAACCCTCGAATCCGACGGCACCCAAGCACGGAGCAGCGGAGATGCTAGCGGGAATCACCTGAAGCTTTCACCGAAGGGTACTCCCGCGCCCCGCGAAATCAAGATGAAGTACCAGACCACGTACGAACTGCAGAAACAAAGCGGCCAACTCCACGGCGATGTTTCCGTGGTTCGGGCAACCGCCAAACTAGCGGGCACGTATGATTTGCATGGCGCTGAGGCAATGTTGAACATGAAATTGAACGCCGATAACATGCCGGTTGACGACCTCGAGACGCTGCTGCCCGCCTTGGGAGTAACGCTGCCCAAAGGTTCGTCGCTTCAAGGAGGAACTCTTTCCGCTGATCTGAGCATCAATGGACCCGTGAATCAGCTGATTATGGCCGGTCCTGTCAAGCTAGCGGATACCAAACTGGCAGGCTTTGACATGGGATCGAAACTGTCGACCATTTCTGCGCTGAGCGGGGCTAAAACCGGGCAGGACACGAGCATTCAAAACTTTAGCTCCAACGTCCGCTATTCGCCGAGCGGTATTCAAACCGAGAATGTGAATCTCACCATTCCGGCTCTCGGCACCCTTACGGGTACGGGAACGATTAGCCCACAAAACGAACTGAACTACAAGATGATGGCCAAACTGAATGGCAGCGTGGTCGGGGGACTCTCGAAGCTGGCCGGGTTAAATGCCAGTAATGCAGGCATTCCATTCTTCATTCAGGGCTCGGCTTCGGATCCTAAATTTGTACCCGACGTGAAAGGTGTGCTGAACAGTGAACTCGGGGGACAGCTTAAGCAACGGTTGGGCTCCCAGATCCCCGGCGGGCAGAACGCCCAGGGAGTGGTGGACTCGATTACGGGTTTATTCGGCAAAAAAAAGAAATAGCTACTTCGCGCTCACAAATGCGACCCCGTAGCCATTTAGCTCGATGGTGATGGGAGAATGCGGTGAAATCGGGACGGAATTCGGTCCGCTGCTGGCATTGGTATGTGCATCGATGGTCAGGACAGATGCGGAAGTGAAAGATCCTGCGGAGCTCACATCAAGCGAGATTTGCGCGTTCAGTCCAGAACCATTGTTATCATTGGGCGCTCGGACGGCATGATTTGCCACCAT
Organism: Acidobacteriota bacterium; assembly: GCA_019247235.1. GTDB lineage: Bacteria > Acidobacteriota > Terriglobia > Terriglobales > Acidobacteriaceae > Gp1-AA145. Next base: position 2,222 of record JAFAPG010000214.1, on the reverse strand, counting down.
CACCACCAGGCTACCATCGCTGTTTAAAACCGGCAAAACCTCAATCTCCGCGGCATCGGAGTTAACCGATTGGAGCCACTGCTGACCCGAGCCTGCGGGGAACATGTTTCTTAACCAGAAGTCGACCCAGTAGCTTAGTTGCGGCTGCCCGCTTGACGCGTCGAGTTCGCCGTACTGGGCATCGGCCGCGAAATCCCAGTGGTAGAGGGCGCGCGCACCTGCTTTCGCCAGTTGGGAGAAGACATAGGGACGCCAGGCGGCAAAAAAGGCACTGGAACCCCGACGGTCAGTGACAAATACCTGACCCGGATTGCACGCGCTCATCCCATTGTTGCTGAAATCGGCGTTGACATTATTTTCTGTAATCCAGACAGGAACGTTCGCCAGGCGGGGATTTAACGACAAGAGACTATAAATTGTGCGGACGTCATTGCCAAAGCCAGGAACCGTATTAAAAACTTGCTGGTCGCTGTCTTTCTGGTTGCAGGTGGAATAAAAGTGATCGGCGACCACATCGACCTGAGCGGTGACGTTCTGCACAAAGCTCGAAAAATAAATCTGCTCCCAGTTGTTGTAGCCACCAGAAAGCTCAACCCCGACGAACTTTATACCTCGATCGATCTGCTGCATGGCGGGGACAACGGTGTTGTATAAGCTGGTGTACACCGATGGATTTCCCATATTGTTGATATTAGGCTCGTTGTAAATTCCCCACCAGGTAATGCGCTGAGGATTTTGGGACTGCAAGCTGGGCGATTGGTGAAACACCCCATCCCCCGATGTAAACCCGCTGGCGTTGTAGTAGCGGACGAGATTTTGCGCATACGTCGCGAACTGGGGGACGCTCAGGTTTCTCTGGGCGTCGTACATGAATGGTGGAGCAACGGCCACCTGAAATTCGGGACTATGATCCCCCACCCCCAGAACCGGCTGGGTAATGGCGTCGAGCATGGTGAAGTCCCATGAGCCTTGCGAAATCTGCGGAATGGCTTTCGACACACCTTGCAGCCGGACGTGCTGCGGCTGCAAGCTGCCCAGCGGAGTTGTGGCCATGGGAAAGGACTGAAAGAATTGATAATCCCATTCTGCCGGCTGAAATGATGTGGACATGGCAAGATCCAGCGGGCCATTTTTCGTACTACTCACCGTAATCATCGCGGTGACAGCCGGAGAAGGGCTGGGGGATGACGAGGAGACGGTGCCCATGCCGCCTCCCCCGCAGCCCATCGCTACCGTTAACAGCGCGGCGCTGGCACCCAGGGCACATTTATTCATGCCGGGTCATTGTAACCTGGGCCATTCCGCCAATTGCCGCGGACGCTAGGAGGCACACAAGCGACGGCGTTTGCGGACGTCGATATCCGATCGGTTGCTTGGGCCTATTGCACGGTCAATGTCACCGTATTGCTGTTTACCCCGGTGAAGCTCGCCGTAACGTTAATGGCCATTCCCGCGGCTGCATTGGCAGAGATCGTGCCTGTGCCGCTCCCGTTGGTCAGGGTCAGATTGGTGGTATCGGAATTAATCCAGGTAACCGACGCGGTGATGTCCTGGGGGGTGCTGCTTCCGGGGAAGGTGGCGAGCGCTTTGAATGTGACCGTGCTATTGGGCGCAGGCGTCGTGGTGGAGGCGGAGAGGGTGATTTGCGTGGGCGTTCCCCCGCTCACGGTGACGGTCGTGGTCGCTGGGCTTACGGTGCCGAAAGACGCGCTGATAGTTGTACTGCAGATTCCGACAACGCTAGAAACGGGCTTGACCAGGCCGCTTGCTCCAATGGTGGCACAGCTGGTTGTCGATGAACTCCACGATACCTTCCCGGAGAGATCTTTGGTTGACCCATCGCTGTAGGTCCCCGTGGCTGACATCTGCAGCGTTCCAGAGTTGGATATGGTTTGGTTTTGGGGACCGACGGCGATAGAGGACAGTGTAGGGTTGACAAAAAAGCCCCGGCACCCTGCTCCGAGCACCAACACCAAAGAAATCGCGATCAGATTTAGATTCCGCCCGGGACTCCGCATAACTCGACCACCCCTCACCGAAGGACGTTAGAAGCTTGGATTTAAGCAGTGTAGAAAATTGTAGCAGAGACATTCACCTAGCATGGGTACCTGTACTAACGTGTTGCCGTCCTGGTTAGAGGGGAACGACGTGGTCGGAAGAGTTTGCAGAAAAATTGGTGTGTTCGGCAACGGGTCACCGGAGGACACAAACACCTGTGGGTC
>JAFAPG010000871.1 GCA_019247235.1 Acidobacteriota bacterium | reverse complement strand
ATAGCGCAGATTTCAACAGTCAAATAGCACCCCTCCATTGGAGAGTCTTTGCATGCTGGAATTCGTCTCTCGCCTCTGACTGCCCAAGCTCATTAGCTGGTGCATGCAATCGGGATTCATTTACCGAGACGCCTCAGGTCTCAAGCCAGTCCGAGAAACGCTGGCGCTTAAATGCGATGGCAGGAATGCTTACGCAACGTGGTCGTTCGTTTAAGATCAAGCAAGGTGCAGGGCGCAGAGGTAGGGGTGGCTCGCGGGCGTATTTGGCAGCTCACGCCGCTTGAGTGGCGTTAAGGTTCAACCACGCCGGCGTTGGTGTTTTGGGTATAAAGATCGTTCATCTCACGCCTGAGCTGCATGAGCTCGCGGAGCTCCTCAAGCGTGGGGACGCCGCCGTTGCCGTTTCCAACTTTGAGCGCCTTCACGGCAGGCGAAGTGACACCTTCAGATTCAGAAACCGCGTGTTGAACCACGATATAGAACCGGGTGTTGGCGGGAATCGTGACCACCAAATTTTGATTAAAGGCGAGCTCGTTGAGCTGTTGCTGTCCGCCGAGGGCCAAATTATCGGCTAAACGTTCACGCAGCAGTGTGTTGGTTGAGATCAGCCCGCCCGAGCCCGAAGCTTGAGGTCCGACCAAATAGGATGCCATGGTGCCTAAGCCGGTCAGAGAACGCACCAGGAATTTCGTGCCCGTCCTCTTACCCGCGACCACGCCCTTGAGAAGCTTGAAGTTTAGGTCCATGCCGACGGCCTCGAGTTTCATGGTGGCGCCGTCAGGCAAATCGACACGGCTAAATTCAAGGGCCACCTCTCCTGAGGGACTCGCCTGCATCAATCGACCGACACATTTGGCTCCGGCTGGCATGACAATTTCACCATCACGTTCATAGTTGTACTCAACGACGGCCACCACCGCGGTTCGCACGACGCTGCTCACCGGCTGCTCCAGCCGTGCCAGTAAACGTGTTCCAATGGGAAGAGACAGCTTGTCAGCTGGGATTGGAGAAAGTGTGGGCTTTGCTGCTGGGCCGAGCTCGGTCGCGCGCACAAATACGAGTGAGGGCTTCTTAAGCTGGGCTGCGTCTGAAGCACCTATCTCGCTCGCTACAGGAAGCATCGAGCTAGAAGACGGCCTGGTTTTCCCCGTGAGAGGGTCTGAGAAGTCAACCTTGCCCAGGGCGTAGTCGGGAACCGGTGTTTCCGGCCGAATGCTGGCGGGCGTTTTCGTGAGGTGCCCCGTTCGCGAGGTGCGGTCAATATCCTCTGCCGTCACTTGGCCCATCCCGGCAGAATCGTTCGCCTGAAGATCGGCACTCAACATCGGCGCCACGGCACTATCCCGCGATTGCTGGCCCGCGACCGGCTTTCGCCCCAAACTGGCCTGAGCATGATTGTCACCGGCTCGACCGAGTGGCTTGTTGGGATGAGAAAAGACGCCGAAAAAGACCAATACGAGAACTGTCGCGAGAACGACGAGCGCAATCAGGCCATTGGTTTTGTCTTTCCCCAGCTCTCGGCGGCTATGGCGCTGTCTTTGTTCGGCCCGGGCGCGCTCGAAAGCCATGCGCGCGATCTCACGCCAACTTTTGCGCTGCTTCAAGAGATCTTCTTGCCTGTCCCCTTCGCTCTGAGGATTCGTGACTTCGGGGTCCGCCCCGGGTAAGTTCTTTGCTGCTGGCGGTTTTTCTTCATTGATCATGGTTAGTCACTTCTTTCGCTGTGCTCACCCCAAAACCGATGGGCACCAGAACCGGCTTGTCCACGGCGCCGGATTCAGCCATCTGCAGAAACAAGCTTTCGTTCGACTGCTTGTAGGGCGGACGCTCAAACTGAACCACGCCATCGGCGCGTTCTCCCGGAGCAATGCGCCGTCGGCTCAGACGGAAATCACTGACCGGTAGCTGTTCGGCCGTTAACCAACGTTGGTGCTTGATGAATTTGCCCGTCTTCTTCATGCCCCCCAATTGAACTTGCGGGGCCATTAAGAGAATGGCTCTCGGGCCTCTGTCGACGACAGAGAAGCGCACCGTGACTTGTTGTCCCCGATCGATGACTTCACTGATTCCTGCCCCTACGCCCGCAGTCTTGCCATCCCTGTTCTCGATCGGCAAGCTAGAGAGCGCCGGCAGCGGCGCACGCTTCTGCCGCTCGAGCAGTTCATCAAGCAGGTCGTGGGGCGGCGACTGAGGACCGGACTCGGGCTCTCGCGGATGAGGTGCTGGGACAGAAGATTCGAGCGGAACCGTTTCGGAAACGTTTGCAAACGGAAGGGCCTCGGGCGCAACCAGAAAGCCACTCGCCGGCTGATAGCGAAACAAAAAATCAACTTTGTCGGGCGAGTTCTTAAGACCGTGGCTTACCAGCAGAAAACTGAACTGCCGGCCTTTGACGCTCGCAATCAGCAAGTTGCTTTCGGCGGCTTGGGTAGTCAGAGCCTTGACGAAAACCAGTTCCGGTTCATGCTCAGAGTGTTCCGCCTGGAACAGGGTGGGATCTCCTACGACTACCGAATTCACCGTTTCCGGTACACGAATGGTGGTCACAAAATGAGGAACGACATCAATTACAACGATGCTGTGAACTGCGGTGACCCCGCTGCGCAATTGGGAATTAATCGTTGTCTGCTGCCCCCAGAGCACTCCGCTTGCAATCAGGAGGGGCTTCCATAGCTGCCAGAGTTTCATTTGCTCTCACCTCACCTTGGGTCTTTTCGTCCAGGTTTGCTGCGTCGCTTGTGCCCATCGACGATAACGATAACGGCAGGCTACGCGTGTGACGTAGGCCTGAACAGCGCGTGAAGAATAGGCGAGTCCCCGGGCTCGAATGGGTTTTTCCCCCACGAAGTACGCCGCCGTCATGAGCCTGAGATCGCCGCGAAACTCTCGTTTGAGCCAGGCAAGATACGCGACTCCGCCGCGGATATTTTCCTCTACCCGAAATCGATCGTGAACTCCAAAGCGCCGGGCGGTTTCTGGCATTAACTGCATCATTCCCACCGCTCCCTTGTTCGAAATGGCGTAAGCATTCCAGCCCGATTCTTCATCGATAATGGCCTCGACCAGCTCGACAGGCACGGCGTAGTAGGCTGCGTAATGTTCCACCAACTTAGCCGCAGGGAGCGCACGCGGTGCAGCATCGAGAGACGGGCTGGACCCGGGCACTTCAATCAGCAGCAGAAAACTGCATAGCCACTTCATCGGGTAGGCTCATTTTTTGTAGGTTGCGCTTCCATGGTCAACAACTGGTCGCGCCAGCGGCGCGCGTCAGCAATGAGTCCCTCAAAACCGGCGCGAAGGAGCATTCTTCTGCGATCGCTTTCGGTTTTCGCAAGAAGGGGCAGCAAAAGGTCACGATGGACAGGCAAGATCTCGCTCATTCCCAGAATGGCCATCGCCTCAGCCAGATCGAGGATTTCCGCGATGGAGGGAGGTTTTTCCATATTCCAGCCGCGCAGTGCCTGCGCCAGGCCAGCCAGCTGCCCCCTCTGGGCGGGACTTTCATGTGCCCGGCGAGCGGCCAGGATTGCCCGTTCCCGCTCAACCGTCGGGTATTCGAAACGCAGATAAAGGCAGCGACGACGAAGTGGGTCACCGAGGCGCCTTTCCTCATTTGAGGTAAGTACCACGACAGGCGGCCTTTGGCTCTGAATCGTTCCCAGCTTGGGCACGGTGATCTGCCAGGCGCTCAAGATCTCAAGCAGCAGAGCCTCGATGCTTGAATCCACCTTATCGATTTCGTCAATGAGAAGAACGCAGGGCCGCTCGGCATGGAGCAGCGCTCGTGAAAGCGGTCCAGCAATGAAAAAATCGAGGGTGTGAAGGCGATCACGGATCTTGCCCCAGCGTTCGCGGATTTGTCGGCCTTCGATTTCGAGAAATAAGCGCTGTAAAGCATCGTCGAATTTGCCGATCAGTTTTTCCTCATTGATGCCGCTATAGCATTGCACGCGCTCGACGTTGGTCTTCCCCGCCCCAGCGATGGCATAGGCGAGTTCGGTTTTTCCGCTACCCGAGGGACCTTCGACCAGCAGAGGCTTGTGCATACGCAATGCCAGGTAGACGATTGCCAGTGTGACTGGGTCGATGATGTAATTTGCGGCGCGGAGTCTTTCCGCAAGCTCTTCAGAGGAGGAGAACACGACCGTGGCCTCTTACGCATGCACCCTAACGTCGGATGGCAAGTTTTGCATTGTGAGTTTTGTCCCGATCACGAGCGTGCAGGTTGGCCCGCAGCCGAGTTAAGCATGGATCGCGGTCGGTTCTAGGCAGTCGGGAGCAATCGCACCAGTCCCGGGCTGACTGGAATGGCTGTTCATACCACCTCCCCCAACGTTTTCTGACCGGTCGTAAAATGTCTGACCGGGCCCATGGCGCACAGCAGGTGAGCGGAGATCAACCAGTTGCGCGATTGCTGAAACCCCTCTGCTCGGTTGCCGAGTCTTGGACAAGCGCTGCTTCGCTGAGGTCTCGAGGTCGCCTTGAACCAATTCTCGCTTGACTGGGATAGCGCCTATTGCAAGGGCTTTGGCATCGACGTAGATTTTCGTTCAAGGGGGGCGCGACTCTCGTCATTGTTCAGGTGGACAAACTTTTTGAGCAGATGCAGGAATTGTTTCTGTTCTTCTCGATTGAGCGCTCGCAGCAACCGCCGACCTAATACTCGGCTGGCGGGAATCAGCTTCTCGAGAACTACCGCCCCTTCCTGGGTTA
>JAFAPG010000870.1 GCA_019247235.1 Acidobacteriota bacterium | reverse complement strand
CGGAGAAAACCGTCGAGCTTTACCAGAAGCTGCGGCGCGAAAACGTCATCGTGAGCCTGCGGGAGGGCAAGATTCGGGTCTCGCCTTATTTGTTCAACTGCGAGCAGGATGTGGATCGTCTTGTCAGCGTGGTGTGCGACTGGCGCGGCTGATACGATCGAGGAGCGATATATGAAAACTGTATATGAACGTCTGAACGCTTTGCAGATCAAGTTACCTGAAGTTCCTCCGCCGGTGGTCGATGGCTACGTGCCATTGTTTGTGCCGTTTGTGCGGACCGGCAATCTTATTTGTTTGTCGGGACGGCTGGCGAAGAAAGACGGCAAACCATTCTCCGGCAAACTGGGGCAACAAATCACACCGGCGGAGGGCAGGCAGGCCGCGCGTGACGTCGCTATCGAACTCGTCGCCACGCTGCAGGCGGCCCTCGGCGACCTGAACAACGTGAAGCGTGTCGTCAATGAAGGTATTCGTGAGGACCCGGCTCCGGACCGAGCGAGCCGTGCCCTCTTGTGCCGAGGCGGTGCCGATCGGTGCGCTGGCAGCAAACGTGAGCGCAAGGGGAAGCAGTATTGGATTGATCAGGAACCTTCCTTTTTGGCTTCAAGAACGGCACCAACTTGACCTCAAAACGGCACTAAATGTATACCCATTTTTCCTCTTCTCGCGTCATGTGAAGATTATGCAATGCGCCTTCAACCCACAGCCAGACGGCGCAAATTGCCCCCCCGGTTTTGATCAAAGCGAGACGTTAGGGGTGCGGGATAAAAAGGGAATTTGGTATGAAAGGTAACGGTCTACGACGGTCAGCTGGACCGTGGAACTGTCATTCGTTGGCGGCCAGCTGGGGCCGTGCCCGCCAGGAGAGTCGGCCTCGACCGAGAGCCCTGGCCGACCGATGTCCGCGCCAGTTAAACCGGTGGCTCGCCGCCGAAGGTGCTAAAAAAAACTGACCCTCACACTCGCTTAGCAGTGAACAATGTTCGCACTCTGAATACCGCGGGTCGCATTGCGGGTGTCTACAACCAGCTGAGATTCCCGAACAATCCGCTCATAGTCGTAATCAGAATGGTCGGTGATGATCAAAACGCAGTCATACTGGCCGAAATCACCGAGAGGAGCACATTTCATCTGGAGATCGTATTTTCGCCCGCGTCCAACCTCGGGGAAATAGGGATCATGATAGCTGACCTTGGCCCCCTCCCTTTGCAGTAGTTCAATGATGGTCAGCGCCGGCGATTCGCGGAGATCGTCGATATCTTTCTTGTAGGCGACGCCCAAGACCAGAACCTTAGCTCCGTTGAGCGCCCTCTGCCGCTGGTTCAGGGCTCGGCCCACTGACTCAAGCACGTGGTAGGGCATGCAGGTGTTGATCTCGCCGGCCAGTTCGATAAAGCGAGTACGAAAATCGTATTCTTTCGCTTTCCAGGAGAGATAGAAAGGATCAACCGGAATACAGTGGCCGCCCAGCCCAGGGCCGGGATAGAACGGCTGAAAGCCGAAGGGCTTGGTCGACGCCGCCTCGATCACTTCCCAGATATCAATTCCCATGCGCAAGCAGAGCAGCTTGAGCTCGTTCACCAGGGCAATGTTCACGCAGCGATAAATGTTCTCCAGCAGCTTGGTCATCTCGGCCGCGGCCGGGGATGAGACCGGTACGGTGCGATTAAAGATAGATCCGTAGAGCGAGGCCGCCAGTTCGGAGGCTTCAGAATCTAGCCCGCCTACTACCTTGGGAATGTCCCTGCGCGCAACCGTTTGATTTCCCGGATCTTCGCGCTCGGGAGAGAAGGCAACAAAGAAGCTGTTGCCGTTGTCTTTGCTGTTGCCGTTTTCTTTGCCGCGGCAAGCCTTGAGTTGGTGGTGATTGCCCTTTTCGAGGATGGGTATGAGAACTTCTTCTGTCGTCCCCGGGTAGGTCGTGCTCTCGAGAATGATCAGATGCCCGGCGCGCAGATAGGGCGCGATCGATTCCGCTGTTCCGGTGATATAGCTGAGATCCGGTTCATGGTATTCGTTCAACGGGGTCGGAACGCAGATAATGACCGCGTCCATCGCGGTCAACTGGGAATAATCGCTGGTCGCGATAAAGCCTTGTTTGCGAGCACGTTGGATCTCAAGGTCGGTAATGCGGAAGATATACGAGCCACCCTGGTTGAGAGTGCTGACCTTGCGCTTGTCAATATCGAAGCCGGTGACCGGGAAACCCCGTTCGCTGTACAGCAGGGCTAGGGGAAGGCCAACGTAACCCAAACCGATCACGGCGACCCGTGCTTCGCGCTGTTTAATCTTGGAAATCAGCTCTGAAAACTGGCTGGTAGAAACGGACTCGAGGCTCATAAGTTCACAATTGACGGATTATAGCATGTACAAAGCTGCTGCCCGAAGGTCGAATCCGACACGGAGGGGCACTTTGGTTACGTTTGAGTTACTCAAAAACCGGGAGAAAACCAGGTCAAAACCCCTGTCCTTTAAGGTCTTTCGCGGTGATCGCTTTCCGCGCTCTTTCCTGCCCTAAAATTTTTTCTACGTACTTGCCGATCACATCGATCTCAAGGTTCACCGGGTCGCCCGGCTTGAGCGAAAGCAAGTTAGTCATCTCGGCGGTATGTGGGATGATGGCTACGCCGACCTTGTTTTCCTCGATCGCGGCGACCGTAAGGCTGATGCCCTCAATCGCCAGCGACCCCTTAGCCACGATATAGCGCGACAGTTCAGCAGGCACTCGGATCGACAGCCAATAATCCTTGCCCCGCGGAATCGGGCGCACTGACACGAGCGACCCGGTCCCGTCTACGTGGCCCTGCACGATATGTCCGTCAAAGCGCCCGCCAGCTCGCATGGGTAGTTCCAGGTTGACCATG
>JAFAPG010000860.1 GCA_019247235.1 Acidobacteriota bacterium | reverse complement strand
TTTTGAAAATTCCTTTTGCGCGGCGATACTATTGCCAAGCGCTTGGTACACACGGCCCAGGCGGTAATGCGCGTCGGGCTGGGTAGGGTCAAGCTCAACCGCACGCCTGAGAGCCTTCATCGCAAGTTGATACTGCTTCAACCCGGTCAGGACCGCACCGAGGTCGATATAAGCGAGGCGGAGATCGTTTTGCTGCTGGATGGCGCGTTCCAGCAGGCCTCGGGCCTGCTGCAAATCATTGTTTTTAAGAGCAATATCGCCCAGGTAGGCGAGTGCCTGAGCGTCTCCCGGATCGACCGATAGCTCGGCTGCAAATTCATTGCTAGCCTCGTCGTATTGACGTGACTTCCAGTAAAGATAGCCTAGCCCAAAGTGCAGTTCCGGCTCGCGGGGAGAGATCTTGGCCGCGGTTTGAAACTCCTTAATAGCCTCTTCAGTTTTGTTGAGGCCGTCGAGCGCCTCGCCGAGAAGGATGTGGGAGGCGGAGGAGTTTGGATCCTGTTCGACAATGATGCGGAACTGTTCGAGGGCGCAGCTGTAGTTCTTCGCCCCCAGGCAACTCTGCGCGAGTACCTGCCGCAATTGTATGTTCTCCGGATTTTGCTCAACCACCGGCGCAAGATATTTGTTTGCTTCAGCAAAACGCTTGCCGCCGTAATAGCTCATGCCGAGCAGAATGCTCGCTTGGTTACGAGTAGGCGCCTCGGCTGCGGCTTTGCTCAGAGGTGGAATTGCGGCTTGAAAATGTCCTTGCTTGAACTCCGCCAGACCGAGATTGAGCTGGATCCCGGGGAGCTTGGGATTTAACGCCAGTGCCCGTTTGTAGGCCGAGACAGCTTGGGGATATTTTTGTTGCCGGGAGAACACCACTCCTAGACTGGCCAACGCGCTCGCATCCCTAGGATTCTGCTGGATCACGCGTTCCCAGACTTTTTCCGCCTCTTGCCACTGGCCCTGATTCTCTAAGTTCACCGCCTCAGAAGGCGTGGCGGTCTGCGCCTCAAGACGGGTTAATAGTAACGTGGCCGCGATAACTAACCCCCTCGAGAAACGACCCATGATCGATTTGTAGCGCAGCCCGAACAAAAAATGAAGGCCCGGTAAGCGGACCCTGGCAATACCACGTGCGTATTGGGGCGGGCCGCGGGCCGGGGGTGCGGTCGAATACATATTGGCCACATGGACATCCAACCTGCTCTAGCTTGGGCGTGCTAGGGAGCTGCAGGGAGCCTAGGCAGACAATGCTTGCCAGCCCGGGTCTGCTATGAAACACTTGTGCGGCATGCCCAAACGCAAGCGGGACAGTAGGTTGCGGTCGAGCGGCAATTCTTTCAGTCTAAAAAATCTGGCCGAGCACCTGGGGCTCGCTCCGGCCACGGTCTCGTTGGTACTCAACAACTCGCCCGTCGCGGGCACGATTTCGCGTGAGACCAAAGCTAAAATATTGGCCGCGGCACGAGAGCTCAATTATCGGCCTAACTTTCTGGCCCGCTGCTTGCGCACGCGACGCAGCTTCACCATCGGTGTGATGGTCTCTGAGGTGAGCGACGGCTATAACGCCACACTGGTAAGCGGCATAGAAGACCATCTGCTGCGGGAGGGGTACTTCTACTTTGTGGCCAGCCACCGCTTCCGCTCCGACCTGGTCGACGAGTACACCGAGTTATTTCTCAATCGCGCGGTTGACGGGCTCATCGTAGTGAACACCCCTTGGCACCGCAGCCTGGATATTCCTGTGGTAACAGTTTCCTCTCATCACTCCGTGCGTACCGCCACTAGTATTGTGCTCGATCATCACTCGGCGGCGGAAATCGCGCTCGAGCATCTGGAGAAACTCGGCCACCGGCGTATCGCCTTTATCAAAGGCCAGTCCTTTGTACCGGACACGGAAGTGCGATGGAATGCCATCGTTCAAGTTGCGGCCCGATTGGGAGTGCCGATTCTGGCAAAACTCGTGACCCAACTCGATGACAATTCACCAAAACCCGACTTGGGCTACAAGGTAACCCAAAAACTACTGGCCACGGGCGAGCGATTCTCAGCGCTATTTGCCTTCAACGATATTTCTGCCATTGGGGCCATTCGTGCACTGCATGAGTTCGGACTGCGAGTTCCTGAAGATGTTTCTGTCATCGGCTTTGATGATATTGACAGCGCCGCCTATCACAACCCGGGACTCACCACTGTGCGACAGCCACTCAGGACTATGGGCTCGATGGCCGCCGAGATCGTGCTCCGTCGTCTTTCGGGGGTAAACGGCGAGAACAAAGCGGTAGCTTCGCAGGTGATTGTCGAGCCCGAACTCATCATCCGGGGCACGACCTCTGCTCTAAGTAAATCCAAAGTCTCTCAAGCCATCTCTAGCGCCAGCGAGGAAGGTTGCCAATCCGTTGGCCATCCTGCAGTAACCATCTCTTCAATCGCCTAAAAATACTCTGCGGAGCTTACTCGCGTCATTTGGGACAGTGGTCAATAAGAGCCCAGTTTTCCACCTGTTTCAACAGGCGTATGCACCGAATCGGCTGCAAACATTGCCTAAAAAGATACCTATCGAGGAAACTTTCCCCTTGCGAACGGCACTGC
>JAFAPG010000526.1 GCA_019247235.1 Acidobacteriota bacterium | reverse complement strand
GCGATGGGTATGCCATTCGCTCGTCGGACGTCGGGAACCTTCCCGTCGAGCTGGAGGTGGTTGGAGAGCTCAAGGCTGGGAATATGGCAGGCTCCGATGTAGCGGTCGAGGAAGGAAGAGCGTTTGCCATCATGACCGGAGCACCCGTCCCTCGGGGCGCCGATGCGGTCATCATGGTTGAACATACGCGACGCGAGGGCACCCGGGTCGAGCTCAATCACTCGGTCGCTAGCGGCGAAAACATTGTTCCCCGCGGCGCCGAGGCGCGACGCGGACAGGAACTCCTCTCTCCCGGCACCATCCTTGACCCCGCATCGATCGCGCTGGCCGCCTCCGCTGGGCGCCCTCGCTTGCTGGTCTATGCCAAGCCGCGCATCGCCATTCTGGCGACCGGTGATGAACTGGTCGACTTAGATCTGCCGCCTGCCCCACACCAGATTCGTAATTCGAACTCCTACTCGCTGGCCGCGCAAATCGAGGCGACCGGCGCAGATCCGGTTCTGCTGCCCATCGCACCAGACGAGCCTGGGCGTCTGAACCAGCTCCTGCGGGAAGGTCTTGAAGCGGATTTGCTCTTGATTTCGGGAGGCGTCTCGATGGGGAAGTATGACCTGGTCGAGCAAGTGCTGAGTGAGCTCAAGGCAGAATTCATTTTCACCGGAGCCGAGATCCAGCCCGGGCGCCCGATCGTGTTTGGACAAGTCCCGGCACAGCCGGGAGAATGTTCTGGTTATTTCTTTGGCCTTCCAGGAAATCCGGTTTCCACCCTGGTCACCTATGACTTATTCGCTCGCCCCTTCATTGAGGCGCTTATGGGAAAACAGCCGGGAAAGCTACGGTTTGTTTATGTCCGCCTCAGCTCCCCAATTCGCACCAAGACCGGCCTACGACGTTTTTTACCGGCGTTGCTATCCGGTGAATTTGAGCACGCAGAAGTGGAACTGATACGGTGGCAAGGTTCCGGCGATTTGGCGGCGCTGGCGCGTTCGAACGCCTATGTTGTTGTTCCTAGCGATCGCGAGCAGATGGCAGCAGGAGAGTGGGCCGCGGTGCTACTACGAGGATGATTCTCGCCTGAGCCGGCTGCTAAGATGAGTGGCAGGAAGCTTATTTGAAAGGCAAGCTCACCCACTACGATCCGGGCGGCCGGGCGCGCATGGTGGATGTTTCTCAGAAACAACCGTCGGTTCGCGAAGCCCAAGCCAGCGCCTTTGTAGCCTTATCGCGTTTGGTGCTCGACGAGCTCTCCGCCAATCCCAAGGGCAATCCACTTGAGACCGCGCGTCTAGCCGGCATCATGGCGGCTAAAAAAACGGCGGAATTGATCCCTCTCTGTCACCCCTTGCCGCTGGCCAACATTGATGTCCAACTGGAGCAGTGCGAAAATGGGATCCGAATTTCTTCGAAGGTCAGAACTACGGCTCAGACCGGCGTTGAAATGGAGGCTTTGGTTGCCAGCAGTATTGCCGCGCTCACCGTCTATGACATGTGTAAGGCCTTCGATAAATCGATCGAGATTCGCGAAGTCGTTCTCGAACGTAAGTCCGGTGGCAAAAGCGGGGACTACGTACGCAAGAGATAACCAAGCTCCGATAATCTGAATCAGCCATGCCGACGGATGTCAAAATTCTTCTGGTCGACGACAATCCCATGGTGCTGGCCATGCTGCGAGATGCACTCTCGCCGCTGGCCAAAGTCACCACTGCCGCCGATGGGGCCGACGCCCTGCTCAAAGCAGTTGATGACTCACCGGATCTGGTGGTCAGCGATTACCGCATGCCGGGAATGGATGGCCGGCAGCTGGTAGAAAAGCTGCGCGGCCGCACTGCCACGCGGGGAATCTCAGTGATTTTGTTGGCCACCAAATCCGACATTTCCGAGAAGCTCTCGCTCCACGATCATGCTGCCGACGATTTTGTGGAGAAGCCGTTTTTTCTGCGCGAGGCCACCCAGCGCATTAAACGAGTGATCGATAAGATCGCGCTCGAAAAGATATCTCAATCCACCTCCTCCGATGGCATTGTGCGTGGCAGTCTTACGCAAATGAATGTCATCGACCTGGTGCAGTCGCTAGAAATGGGACGCAAGAGCTGTCTATTGACGCTCATCAAAGAGAGCGACCGCTGCGAGATGTATTTCAGCGAGGGGCAAGTAACCCATGCCACCTATGGTTCGCTCCTGGGCGATGCCGCCGTTTTTAAGGTGTTGCGGTGGACGGCGGGCAATTTTCAGATCAACTTCGAAGGCAAAACCGGGCGGCAGTCAACCACACTGAACACCCAAGGCCTGTTGATGGAAGGGTTACGACTGCTCGATGAAGAGCGTCGCGACGCGCAGGGCCCGGGTGAAGAGGAGGAAGATGTCCTCCTCGACTCCTGACCCTTTCCGCGCGGCGGTTCTCACGGTTAGTGATTCCTGTGCGCGCGGAGAACGCAATGATCTATCCGGGCCCGCCGTAGTGCGGACTCTTCAGGAACATCACTTCTCGGTCATTGAAACCCGCATTGTGGCCGATGAAAACACTGCCATTCAGAAAGCCATCGTGGAACTGGCGCGCAAGGTAAGGTTAGTCGTTACCACCGGGGGCACAGGAATCTCCACTCGCGACGTGACTCCGGAGGCTACGCGTTTTGTCTGCGGCCGGATGTTGGATGGAGTCGCCGAACGAATGCGGCGCGAAGGCGAGAAGAAAACGCCGTTTGCCGTTTTAAGTCGCGGAGTGTGCGGGGTTTGTGGCAATTGCCTGGTCCTGAATCTCCCCGGGAGCCCCGCGGGCGCGATCGAATCGCTTGCGGCAGTGGTCGATGTGCTGCCGCATGCTATGCAAATCTTGGCGGGCAAAGTCGAGCACGTCTCGAACTAATGGCGTTCGCGTAAACTGAGAACCGCTATTAGGAAACTACTCTTCACCCCAAGCACAAAGGAAGCTGGCTCTAGGACCGTGGCCCGGGGAGGATGCTACCGGTTGACCGAGGTGTTTTCTCCCCGAGATAAGGTCATGAATCAACATCGGTGAAAGTCATTGAGCACATTCTCTCCCGCTACACGGCGTTCCTTTGGGCGATCCTGAAGCCGCTCGGCATGTGGGGTGTATTTGCCGTCGCGACACTCGATGGAGCCGCTCTGGGATTGCCAATGGACGTGGTGGTGGGCGGCTATGTTGCCGGAAACCCCAGGCGATGGCTGCTGTACGTGGTCATGGCGGCGGCCGGCTCGGCTCTTGGCAGCTTGGTGGTTTACGCCCTTGGCTATACCGGAGGTGAGGAGCTGTTACGCAAACGGCTGTCGCCCGAGCGTTTTGAAAAACTACACGCCGCCTTTGAGAAACATCCCTTCTGGAGTCTCATGCTTCCCGCCATGCTCCCCCCACCCACCCCCTTTAAAGCCTTTGCTTTAGCGGCAGCCGTAGCAGAGATGAGCATTACTCATTTTGTGGCGGCAATTTTGTTCGGTCGGACGATTCGCTTCTTGATTTTGGCCTGGTTAGTCCTTGAGTTTGGGCCGGGAGTGGTTCATCGGGTGCGGATTTTCTTCAGCCATCATTTTCACTGGATCCTGATTCTGGCGGCGCTTACGATTGCCGCCTGGTGGCTCCTCAGGC
>JAFAPG010000307.1 GCA_019247235.1 Acidobacteriota bacterium | reverse complement strand
GCGGGAGCACTTTCGCCAGCTGATCGAAGCCGATCCACGCAATTATATCGCCCAACCTACGTTGGCGCTTTCCCGAGCACCGTGCTTCGTGGATGGGGGGATCGCCTCCCGACATATCGATCTTCGCCCCTACATTCTCTACGGCGAGGGTGTGACGCTGGTTCCCGGAGGCCTGACCCGCGTAGCTCTTCGTCCCGGTTCGCTCGTCGTAAACTCCTCGCAGGGCGGGGGCAGCAAGGATACCTGGGTTCTCAGATAGAAGATCCTGGAGGCATAGAGATGCTTTCCCGAGTGGCAGACGCGCTTTACTGGATGAGCCGCTATCTGGAACGAGCCGAGCACACGGCGCGGCTCATCGATATCGATTTGCAGTTGACGCTCGATCATTCTTCGGAATCGGGTGCGCTCCGCTGGCTGCGTTTGTTTGAAGCTCTCGAAGTACCAACTCCAGTCACTTCGAACGTGGACTCCTCAACTCTGGCTCATAATCTGGTGCTAGAAAGAAATAATCCCTCCTCGATCGTCTCTGCCGTTTCGGCCGCCCGCGAAAATCTGCGCCAGGTACGAGAACAGTGCAGCTCGGAAATGTGGGAACAGCTGAACCGCCTCTATCTCCAGGTTGTGGGAATGCCCGTCTCTAAATCGTGGCTGCAGCAGTCGCAGTTATTTTTTCATAGTGTTCAGGACGGGGCCCACCTATTCCATGGGGTGACTGACTCCACAATGAGCCACGGCGAAGGTTGGTATTACATTCAACTGGGCCGCTATGTGGAACGCACCCACAGCCTGGGCACCCTGATTGGGGCTCGATTCGCCCGCGTATCAGGAGCGATCGAGCAGGCCAGCGACAACAGCGATCCAACCTTGGAATGGGTAGGTCTATTAAAGTACTGCGCTGCTTTTGAAGCCTACTGTAAAAAATATACTGCCGAAGTAACGGCCGTACGCGTCGCCGAGTTCCTCCTCCTGAATGCTGACTTTCCGCACTCGATACGATTTTCTGTGGATCAGGTCCATGCTGCCCTGCGAGCGGTGGGAGAACTGGCGGAACGTAAGGCCGACGCCCCATTGCGCCTGGCAGGACGCTTACGTGCCAGTCTCAGTTTCACAGCGATCGAAGAGATTATGGCCGAGGGGCTGCAGAAGTACTTGAGCGATATTCGGGCTCTCTGTGCCCAGGCGCATAATGCCATTCATCAGATTTATTTTGACTACTCGGTCGAATCAGCTCTGGTCGAATGAGCTCGAAGGGGGCCGGGGAAGGGCAATTCACGCCAAGGAGCGACTGCGAAATCGTGATTTACTGGGTACAGCACCTTACAAAGTTTCGCTATAAACCAGCGGTGCGCGAAAGCGTCATGGAGTTGCGCATGCAGCCGCGCAGTGAGGGCACTCAGCGATGCCTCAGTTTCGAGCTCACCGTGAAACCCAGTGCCGTGGCCATGCACTATCAGGACTACATGGGTAACGTGGTTCACCACTTTGATATAGCTGGTAGTCACAGCGAACTCAGTTTGCGCGCCCACTCGGTGGTGGAAGTTCTACCGCTTGCCAATGCGCACGATCGAGGGGCAGCAGGTTGGCAGGAACTGGATGCCGTGGTTGCCGCCGGCGACTATTGGGAGATGCTCGAACCGAGCACCTATCCCCGTCCCACGCAATCGCTGCAACAAGCGGCGCGCCAGTTAAAAATCGAGCGCCGTGCGACCCCGCTTGCCACCCTCGAGTACATCTCGCAGGCAATTCACCACAGCTTCTCCTATGTTCCCAACAGCACGAAAGTAGATTCGCCGATCGATGATGCCCTAGAAAGCCGAAAAGGTGTGTGTCAGGACTTTGCGCACATTATGATCGCGTTGGTGCGCGAGCTTCGCATTCCCTGTCGATACGTTAGTGGATATCTCTTCCACGGTAAGAACGATCGATCCACCACCTCGGAAGGGGCTTCTCATGCCTGGGTGGAAGCGATGCTACCAGCAATGGGCTGGATTGGGTTTGATCCCACCAACGACCTCGCCTGTGGGGAACGTCACATCCGAGTGGCCGTCGGACGCGACTACGCCGATGTTCCCCCAACGCGCGGACTCTATAAGGGGGGCGGGGAAAGCGAGCTCAGCGTAGCCGTGACCGTGGCCTTGTCCGACCCTGCGACCTCCGAAGAGCCCGCCCCCGCCACGACGTTGCGCCGGCTTACGCGATCGCCCGAGCAACGACTTAAGGAAGCACAGGAACAACAGCAGCAGTAGTAGTTCCATGTCGCCGCTACTCTACTTGGCATCGTCATTCTTGGGTTTGACAAGCGAAATCCCGTGGTTGGCTTCGCATTCGGCTGCGGGATCGTAGCTGGCGACTCCTTCCAGGTCGTCTTTCGCGGCGTGAAACTCAAGCGGCGATCCATGAACTCGAGCAGGAAGTCCCGTGAACTTCACCTTACCTTCCGAGTTGCTCCCGGCTTCGAGGTCAAGCTTGCGGATGCCACCAAAGCCATACGCGATGTGTACCTTAATGATGGCGGCGTACACAGGCTTCCCGTCGGCCGTAGTTACCGTGAGTTCTAGCGAACAGGGTCCAGCCCCCCCGTCCATAATGGGAACTGTTTCGGCAACCGCCGAGAGAGAGGGTGCGCATAAACCAGCCAGCCCGACCAAGCACACCATCATTGTCACAGGAATAAGACCAATCCGGGGGGGCGTGCGCTTCATGGTAGCCCTCATTATACGAGCTCGCCGATTGTCTTCTCCGAGCAATCCTTCGCAGTACGCGAAAGGACATTCCCCGAGTAACTTCAGAAATGAAATTGTCGGAGTTTCTACATACCTCCTTTGCTAGCATCTCGCCCATGTGCAGTGCCGCGAGAAGCGCGCTAGGAGTTCTTCTAACCCTGAGCTTGGCCCTTATGTCCTTAGCCGTCCGAGACTCGGCTAGCGATCAGGCGGAAGAGTCAGGAGACACCTCCGGGCCAGTGACCTCGGTCGTCCAAATTACGCACGATGGCATTGCCAAGAGCAGCCTGCTCTCGGATGATTCGTTTTTGTACGTTACGGAGTGGCCCCAGGCAGGTCAGGTGGTCGCCAAAGTGTCGCTCCAAAACGCGACCCGCACACTGCTATCGAGCACTGTGCCAAATATTCAGGCACTGGATATTTCCCGGGATCGCACCCAGCTTCTAGTCTCCTCCCTCAAAACAGGTTCTTCCCAGAACCAGCTCTGGACCGTGCCGCTTGCATATGGATCGCCCCGGCGAGTCGGTGATCTTCGCAGTCGAGATGCCTCTTGGTCTAGCGATGGCCGGCTGCTGGCATTCGCTCAAGGCTCTACTCTCTACATCGCCCCAGGGGACGGGAATTCGGCGCGAGGCTTACTTACCCTGCCAGGTTCGGTCTTTGCTCCCCGCATCTCTCCCGATGGCAAAAGAATTCGCTTTACCGTCGCCGATACAGCTCACAACACCACTTCAATTTGGGAGATCGCGAGCGATGGGTCGTCTCCACATGCCCTTTTTCCCCATTGGCAGAAGGCATCACGCGCCTGCTGTGGCATTTGGACTACCGACGGTCGCTACTATATTTTTCAAGTGACCGAGAGCGGGCCCACGACACTCACCACGCTTTGGGCAATGGCGGATCGGGGACCGAGAGTATCAGCTGCTCCCATGCAGCTTACCGGCGGGCCAATATCGTTCGGAAGTGCCACCCCGGCGCAAGACGGGAAGAACATTTGGGCGATTGGCGTTCAACCCGCTGCCGAAGTCGTCAACTACCATCCTCGCCGCGGACGTTTCGTGTCGCTGCTTTCAGGGGTTTCGTCCACTGAGCTAGACTTTTCTCGCGACGCTAGGTGGGTAACCTATGTCGCGGTTCCCGAGGGAACGCTGTGGCGATCGAAAGCCGACGGAAGCGGCTGGCTGAAGCTTACCTCGTCTCCCGAGCGTGCTGCCTTGCCTCACTGGTCCCCAGACGGAAGCAAAATCGCCTACGTTAGCATGCAGCCGGGCAGGCCATCGAGAATCGCAGTTATTCCCTCTTCGGGTGGTCCGCCGGAGGCTGTCCTGCCCGAGAGTAGGAACCAAATTGATGCCAATTGGTCGCCGGATGGCAATCGCGTCATGTTCGGCTACACGCGGGATGCTGATGGCATTAACATTCGAATGGTCGACCTGAGAAGCCGTACGGTTGAGGCCGTTCCCGGTTCGGAGGGTCTGTTCAGTCCGCGCTGGTCGCCCAATGGGCGTTACATTGCCGCTCTTTCGCCGGACTTCACGAACGTTATGCTCTTTGACTTTGGCGCAAAGAAATGGACGAAGTGGCTCACCGAACCGGCCCGAGCCGTGAGTTATCCGGTCTGGTCCGCAGATAGTAGGTACCTCTATTTTGATGATCCAGTTACTGGTGATGAGTCTATTCGCAGAGTAAAAGTAGGCGAGAACCGCGTGGAGGGTGTTTTCAAGCTAGAAGCAATCGAACGATACCCTGGCCCTTTTGGTCTATGGTTTGGTCGCTCTAGCGACGGCTCGTTCACCTTTATCCGCGACCGCAGCACGCAGGAAGTGTATCAGCTTAGGTTAGACCTGCCCTGAGCTGCCGACGAGGTTACGTCACTGGCATAGTGCGAATCGATGCCGCGACCACCCCGGGTTGTGGGCACCAAGCTGATCGCCGCCGACCACGGCAACCCGCCCGCAATGGCCGAAGGCAATTTCACCTGCTGAAGTGTTACTAGCTCCCGCCACGAATACCAGCTAAGCGTGAGTTTTCAATGAGATCAGACAAACCAGTACAATGACCACCAGCCTGACGGGGTTCTTCACGTGGTTCTCGGTCAGGACCGGGGTGTGCGGTTGCCGCCGCTTCCGCCCGGCATTTAATGGGCTTAGATTGCATTTGCTGGGCTGGTGAAGCAAATTCGAAGGACCCCCTGAACGATAATCGCTGGCGGCGTTCGCGAGAAACGAATTTTCCTCCATAACCTTTCCTGGCCGCTCGCCGTTATCCTTAATGACAGCGTAATCCGCGGAGAAGGGTTGACGTCCGGTAAGCAGGAAACTGACGAGCGGCTGCTGGTGGAGGCGGCGAAGCGTGATCCTCACTGCTTTGGCCAGCTCTATGAGCTCCATTTCCATCGTGTGTACGCGTACGTCTCACGACGTGTCGAGCGTCGCGAAGAGGCTGAGGACGTCACCTCGGAGGTCTTTCATCATGCACTCGGTGCAATCAAAAGCTTTGAATGGCGGGGTGGACCATTTTCGGCTTGGCTGATCCGTATTGCCGCCAATGCCATTACCGATCGCTGGCGACGCACTTCTCGCGAGAGCGGCTACCCCGTTTCCGATGAGATCACAGATGCGACAGGAAAAGACATCGAGCAATGTGCAGCTCTTTCACAACTTGTGCAGAGCCTTCCGTCCGATCAAAGGCGCGTAGTTCTTCTACGTTTTGTCGAGCAGAAAACCATCAAGGAGATCGCGAAGGAGATCCATAAGACCGAAGGAGCAGTGAAGCAACTACAATTCCGTGCCCTGGAGAAGCTGCGGGCGCAGATGGGGGGTGCCAATGCCTAAGCGCTCTCTTCCAGGCGAGAATGAATTTAATCGGCTGAATCAAGCGGTCGAAAAGATACTGACCGGTCGAGGGCGCGAGCACCTCGGCAGCGGGGGCCGGCAGTCAATATTGAAGATTGCCGCGATGTTGCGAGATCTTCCCCGCGAGGATTTTAAAGAAACTTTGAAACGAAATTTGGAGAGGAGTGCTTCTATGGGAACCATGACGGAACCTACAGCCTCGACCCGTGTTTTCGCAGCGCCAAGGCTTGCCTTTAAGAAAGCGGCAAAGGCCATGGAATTCTATAAGGCTGCCTTCGGAGCAAAGGAAACAATGCGCTTCGAGAATGAATACGGCTTCGGCCATGCCGAGATGATGATTGGCGATTCCACCATCATGTTCGCGGAAGAGTGGCCAGAAGGCGGCCGCTACAGCGCTGAAACCTGGGGACATTCACCCGTAACCATGAACATTCATGTTCCTGACGTAGATTCTTTTGTCGAACACGCGGTCGCCGCAGGCGCCAAATTGGTGATGCCGCCTACCGACCAGTTCTACGGATATCGGGACGCAACGCTCCAGGATCCCTTTGGATATACCTGGGGCATCAGCACAGTGAAAGAGGAGATACCGGTTGAGGAAATGCTTCGCCGGTTCCGAACCATGATGCCACCCAAGAAGGAGCCACGAGTGCCCCCGGTGCCGAAAGGCTATCGTACGCTGACACCCTACATCGTGGCAGCGAATGCAGACGCGCTGGTTGACTTTGTAAAAGCAACTTTCAACGCGCAGGAAACATTCCGCTCCGTTGGCGGTGGAGGAGGACTTCACTGCGAAGTAAGGCTGGGCGATTCCATGATTATGATCGGTGGGGGCGGACCGGGGCTCGCCTGGCGAGGTGAGCCGAGTCCAGGCGCATTTCATGTTTATGT
Source organism: Acidobacteriota bacterium (assembly GCA_019247235.1). GTDB lineage: Bacteria > Acidobacteriota > Terriglobia > Terriglobales > Acidobacteriaceae > Gp1-AA145. Next base: position 106 of record JAFAPG010000307.1, on the reverse strand, counting down.
CCGCGATTGTGACGCAATCCACCAACGGGCCCTGAGAGCTGGTGGTGAATCCATCCAGGAACCAGTAGACCAAGAGTACGGAGAGCGATCTTCTACAGTAAAAGAT
>JAFAPG010000291.1 GCA_019247235.1 Acidobacteriota bacterium | reverse complement strand
GTACCGAAGACCGGCTTATTAAACAGAACCGCCAGTTCAAGTCCTGGCTTAGGGAAAAAGGTGTCGCCTACACGGACGTCGAGACACCCGGCATGCATACCTGGCTGGTTTGGCGAAGAAACCTGGCGGCTCTCGCGCCCCAGCTGTTCCATTAGAGCTGGTAGGTTTTCCCCTCTGGCTGCGCTATCATCAGAGAAGATGGCCTCCGTGCACGACTTTCAAAGCAACGATCCTGACCTCCAACCAATTCGTGAAAAGGTCGAGGCAGGCGAGCGCCTCAGTTCCGAGGACGCGCTCCTCCTTTATCGCAGCGACGATATTCTTGGCCTGGGTTGGCTCGCGAACTACGTCCGCGAACGCCTGCATGGCGATAAGACGTATTTCAACGTCAATCGCCACATCAATCCTACCAACGTTTGCATTGCTGCCTGCCGACTCTGCGCCTTTGGCAGGAAGAAAGATGCCCCAGGGGCGTACACCATGGCACTCGAAGAGGCCTTTCAGGCCGCCAGGTCAGGGTACAGCGAGGCGGTAACCGAGTTCCACATCGTGGGAGGACTACATCCCGATCTGCCATTTCAGTACTTTCTTGATTTACTCGCCGGCTTAAAAGCCCGTTTTCCCGAGGTGCACCTGAAAGCCTTTACCATGGTGGAGGTCGCGTATCTGGCTAAACGCGCTAAGCTTTCGATTGCGGAGACCTTGGTCCGACTAAAAAATGCTGGCGTCGATTCGCTTCCTGGCGGAGGCGCAGAAATTTTTGCCGAGCGCGTGCGCCATATCATTTGCGACCACAAAATCGATGGCCAACAGTGGTTAGACACGGCACGTTTGGCACATCAGCTGGGACTCAAATCGAATGCCACGATGCTCTACGGACACGTGGAAAACGACGAAGATCGGGTCGATCATCTGATGAAGTTACGTGCTTTGCAGGACGAAACTGGCGGATTTCAGGCCTTTATTCCCCTGGCCTTTCACCCCGACAACACTGCTCTTGAACACCTGCCAAAAACCACCGGCATCGTCGACCTCAAACAGATTGCGATCAGCCGCTTGCTACTCGACAATTTTGCCCACATCAAAGCCTATTGGCAGATGCTGACCCCGAAAATTGCCCAGATCGCGTTACGCTTTGGTGCCGACGATCTGGACGGTACGGTGATCGAAGAGAAGATCTACCACGATGCTGGTGCTACCACACCGCAAGGCCTTCGCCGCCAGGGGTTGATACACCTGATTGAACAAGCCGGGCGCCGCCCAGTCGAACGCGACACCTTGTATCGGCCGGTTACGCGAAACCAGACTTCGGTCACGGTGGCGGTGTAGTTCCTGGTTTCATCTGGGCAGAATAGCCCAAGCCTACGATAAGCGTCGGGCCTCCTTCTAAGACTCCGGCCAGAGAAGCGCGCCCAGCGCGTTCTGCTTTCTGGTGCCCGCGAATTTTGTTTCTCCTCCTTGGCTCAGGTGTAAAATCTTCTGGTAGCAGAAACGCTTCACGGGACCTTCTTCCCGCATCCGAGGCCGGCATGAATGTGCACATTAGCTACAAAATCCACCGAACCCCCGATATCGATAAAGAAATTCAGCACTGGACAGCGAAGGTCGAGAAGCGATTACAGGTATTTCGGCCTGAGCTAGTCCACTTGAAAGGTTTGGTGGAGCAGAACTCGGCCCGTGAAGGCACGACCGTTTCCCTGAATCTTAGACTCCCTTCCGGACAAATGGCAGCTCAGGAGTCGGCTTCGGTCGCAACGGCAGCACTGAAAGCGGCTTTTGATGATCTTCTCGGTCAAGTGGCTCGTCACAAGGAATTACTGCGCAACTCCCACCGCTGGCGGCGAAGACGAGTGGAACACAGCCGTCCTCGAGCCGAGGTTCCGTTTGAGCAAACCTTAGCGGCGGTGCCTTCTTTGACTGCGACTAGCGACGATGTTCGGTCCTATGTAAACGCGAATTTTCGCCGCTTAACCCGTTTTGTCGAACGTGAACTTTTCTTGCGTGAAGCCGCCGCCCAGCTGGAGCCCGATTCAGTAAGTAGTGAAGAGATCGTGGACGAAGCGGTGGCGCGAGCTTTGGAGGATAAGATCGAGAAGCCAGAGCGCATCGGGCTCGAGCCCTGGCTTTATCGGCTGGCCATCCAGGCAATCGAAGATTTCTCCTCGCGTTGGCCCGAGGGCGAGTCAGATGTCAACCTGCAGGGCGTCCGCCGACCGCGGAATGAGCTGGCCAGCGATGAGTCGCGCTTACAATTTCATCAGCCTGACGAGGCCATGACCACGGAAAGCGGAATTGCTGACGTAAGGGCGCAGACGCCGGAAGAAGTTGCCTACAGCGACGAAATCATTACCCTAGTGCAGTTTGCCCTTGAAGGAGCCGCTCCCGAAGACCGTGAAGCCTTTCTCTTGCACGCTCTTGAGGGATTCTCGCTTGAGGAAATCAGCACCATTACCGACAGCAATCCCGAGGAGGTGCGTCGCGCCATCTTGCGCGCTCGGGAAAAGCTGCGACAGGGCCTTCCCGCGAATAATCCGTTTAAGCAAAAGCTGCTCGAAGAGCTGGGATCAGGTTCAGGGCGAGGTATCTCCCATGATGTCGCGTGAAGAACTGCGGCAACTGGCAGAATTTGAGTGTCGAGCTGCGAACGAAATGGCGGTTACTTTTTACTTTCAGCCGCCCACACCCAAGGACAAATCCCATCGCGAAGAGGCAATTCAAGCCAAAGAAATCGTCCGCAGGACCCTCCAGGAACTCGAGCGCAATGGTCGCAATCCGGAGGTGATTCAGGATCTAGAGAAGATCTTGCATCTGGTCGAGAGATTGCACGGTAGTCGAAAGGCGATTTTTGCCTGTGCCGGGCGAAGCTTTTGGCGTGAATACGATTTGCCCGCGAGCGTGTCGGAGACCCGCTTATTGGTGAATCGGCGTTTTCATCTAAAGCCCTTGGCTCCGCTATTCTCCCAGCATCCACGTCTCTGTATCGCCCTGATTGATCGGCAGAACGCGCGCTTCTTGGAGCTGTATTTCGAACGCCTGCGGGATCTGGGAGGCCTTACTCATCCTGTTCCGCACCATAAAAACAGCGACGGGCATGGGGGATACGACGGCAGTCACGCCGAGCGGCACTCGGGGGATGAGGTGCGCAAGCACTATCAATCGGTAGTCGACTTTTTAAAGACGGCTGCGGTGCGCAGACAATTTGATGCCTTGGTGATTGGCTGTCACGAGGTTAACTGGCCGGACTTTGAGCGTCAGCTTCATCCTGACCTGGCAAAGAAAATTCTGGGGCGCTTCTCCGCCGAGTTCCTCAATATGAGCAACGAGAGAGTGGCTGAGGAGGCCAATCGTATTCGCCGGGAATCCTTAACCGCTCACCACCAGGGAATGCTGCGGGAAGCGATTGAGGAAGCTAGAGCCAATGGACGCGCCGTCACCGGATTGCGGCGGGTGCTGCGCGCCACCGAGCTTGGCGAGGTTGAGACTATCCTCATGTCTCAGGAATACGCCGCCCGTGCCGTCGAATGCACGAACTGCCGCCACATTGACTCCCATCTGGTACCTTATTGCCCGGTCTGCGGCCGTGCCACCCGCAAACTGGAGGATGTTTGTGAGGCCCTGGTTCCAGTCGCCCTAAGAAACAACATCGCCTTGATCCTGCTCGCGCGCGATGAGACGCTCGACCGCGTCGGCAATATCGCTGCCTGGCTTCGCTTTCGCGCCGATCAGAACATCAATCAGTTGCGTGCCGCCTCCTAGGGAAAGCCTCTCCCGAGACCTCTCGGCTCTTCTCCTGCAGTTCTGGTATAAGACTGCGTGGCTTCGATTCTTTCGATTCCCGGAAAGGCTTTCATGAGCTTATCGCGTCGTGGTTTCATCAGCTCGGCTCTTGCCGCTTCAGTTTCCCCCAAATTCTGCCATCTTGAAATCGACCAAGCATTCGCTGCCGAGGAGAAAGGACACTCGCCCACACCCGCGAAGACTCCGATCGTGATCTCGGCCGGCAATGGCTATAACTATCTGGATGAAGCGTACGAGCTTCTTCGAGCTGGCGGAGATACTCTGGATTCTGTCCTCAAGGTCGTGACCGGCCCGGAGAACGATCCCAATGATCAGTCGGTAGGCTTGGGAGGAAGGCCGAACGAGGAAGGCGTCGTTGAGCTCGACGCCTGCTGCATGCATGGCCCGACGCGCAGCGCCGGCGCAGTGGGCGGGGTTCGCAACATTAAGAATGTTTCTTTATTGGCGAACGTCGTGCGACAACACACCGGCCATGTGATGTTGGTGGGCGAGGGAGCGGAGCGCTTCGCTGTAGCGGAAGGATTTCGGCGAGAAAATTTGTTGACCGAGGCAGGGCGCAAAGAGTGGCTACTGTGGAAGGAGACGCATTCCGATTGGTGGGGGCCGGGGCTCTCAAGTCCGAGCTGGCGCTCTCGGCTGGGAGCTCGCCGCCAATCCGAAGATTGGTCCGAGCGTCTTCGCCGTATCGAGGAAGCGGCCGTAAACCTGGGAATTTCACCTGAACTGCGCAGCTCCGCCATTCGCAGCGTGATCTTCCCCCCCACGGGCACCATTCACTGCTCTGCCTTAAACACAAACGGCGAGCTCTCCGGTTGCACGACGACCAGCGGTTTGGCTTGGAAGATACCGGGCCGAGTTGGCGACTCTCCCCTGATTGGTGCCGGATGCTACACCGACCAGGATATCGGCTCCGCGGGAGCAACCGGTAGTGGAGAAGAGAACATCAAGGTTTCTGGCGCCCATACCATCATTGAAAACTTGCGTCACGGGTTATCGCCGCTTGAGGCTGCGATGGATGCATTAAAGCGTATTGTGCGCAACTATAGCGCTGACCGCGATCGCCTCAAATATGTGGACATGGTTTATTACGTCTTGCGTAAAGACGGAGCATACGCCGGGGTATCGTTGTGGGAAGGCTATGGGAGTGCGCGAGAGAAGCCGCATCAGATTGCCGTCCATGACGGCCGCAAACGCTTGGAAAAGACTGTCAGTCTATTTCCTGGACCTTCCCATGATTGGCCTCCGATTTTTTCCCCATAATCAGTTTCACAGCGCCCCCGCCATCTTGGCGACCACGATCAGCCGCTCGGGAGCAGGCCCAATGGCATGCGTCGGGTAGCAGGTAATCAGCGTGAGTTCCGGGTCCGGAGTAGAACCTAAGACACTACGATCGTGAGGTTCGACAATTCGGCGTGCCCGCACGACATAATGGAATCGCTTTCCACTGCGCAGGATAAAAATGTCGTCTCCATATTTCAGACTATGAACGTGGCGAAAAAAGGTGTCACGATGACCGGCGATGACGGCGTTGCCCGGATCACCGGGAAGGGCAGAGCCGGTCAAATGCGCGGGTCCGAGGAGCAGAGAATGAACGGAGGCGCCCTCAAGCACTACATCCTCGAGGTGGATCTTAGGAATCGACAGCTTGGTGAGCGAGTTGTCGGGGGAAGTTTTTGCCTTGCTCCACTGATCGAGGAGCAAACGTTGTTGCACATACATCCATAGGTAAGTTGCGACGACGAAGGTGCAAAGAACCGTGCCTACCAAGATGAGAACGTAAGAGACGAACTCGCGACCTCGACGGGGAGGAGGCACGGGCTTACGCGGCTTCCACGGGCTGGGGGGTCGCAGCAGCTCTGGTTTGAAAATGAGGGGGGAGCGATTTCGAACAGAGGGACGCGGATTGGGTAAAACACTGGTCCCGGGGACCCGCATAAAGTCAACGGCGTGCAAAAAGTCCAGCTACCAGTGACCCTAATCCGATGAAGCCTAGTAGCGGGAGGATAGTTGAAGTTTGCGGAAGTGGCGCCCCATTGTTGACCTGGGCCTCGGAAGCCCCTTCCGAGCCTTCAATACGCTTACTTCGGTCCGCAGCTGTGGAGCTTTGCGCCCGATCCTGCGCCAACTTGCCCGAGGAGAGCTGGTCCTTAGCCGCGCTCGCAGCTGCAGAACTCACCTGTGAAACCTGCCAGGTGCCAATCGGCGCATTCCTGAGTCCTTGACCCGGGCACGCCATTCCGAGAACGGCAACCAGCAACGCTGCGTTGAGAAACACGCTTACTCTGCTCATCACGCCTCCGCAATTGCGGCTAATTGTTAACCTAAGCCGCCGGTTCTCCGAGATCTATCCGGTGATCTCCTTAAGCAGAGCAGAGACTTCGCGTAAGACGACTAGGAGTGCTGCTGCTCTCTCAGGCAAGATTAAAGCGTGGCTACGACTTCGATTTCCCCTTGCTTTTCTAGAACTTGCACTCGGACCGAGTCAATCTGGCGTTCAAATAAAAGGTCGACACAGGCGTCGCCTATCTGTAGGCCGCGAATCGAGAGTTGCGGAATGCCCTCAGGCAGCGAGGGACGATTGAACACAACACGGTTTTTGGACCCCTCCACGGTCAGCCCAAGACAGGACTGAATGAGCAGGAAGGGGGCGGCCGCGGCCCAGGCTTGCGGGGAGCACGCCACCGGATAGAGAGTCGGTCCTTCGCCGCTGCGGCGCTCGAGACCGCAAAAAAGCTCGGGCAGGCGATGGAGCTCGAGCGTGCTGCTGACGTCCATAAGAGCCATGAGAATTTTGCCCGCCAGGTTCTTAAAGCCATAACGGGCCAATCCGCTAGCGATAAGCGCGTTATCGTGCGGCCAGATCGAACCATTGTGGTAGGAAAGGGGGTTATAACGGGCTTCACCGCTGGCTAAAGTTCGAATGCCCCACCCGCTGTAAAAATCATGGGAGAAGAGCGAATTCGCCAGAGCCTTGGCGTGCTCAGGACGGGCTATCCCGGTGAACAAAGCGTGCCCTGCATTCGAGGAGCGCACCGCGCACGGTCGCTTGTGGCGATCAAGAGCAAGGGCATAACAATTAAGGTCTCGCAACCAAAAGACCTTCGAAAACTGCTCTCGTAACTGATCCGCTTGGCTCTCAAGTAAGGCGGCAGAATGTTCGTTTCCGAGCAACCGATTGAGGCGGGCGGCGGAAAGTTTCGCAGCGTATACGTAGCCCTGCACTTCGCATAGCGCGATAGGGGGCTCGGCCAAGGAGCCATCGGCATGGAAAACGGAATCGTTCGAATCCTTCCATCCTTGTTGCACCAATCCCCGCTCGCCATGGGCGGCATATTCAACCAAGCCATCGCCGTCCACGTCGCCATAACGTTCTATCCAATCAAGCCCGGCTTGAAGATTCGGCCAGATCTGTTCAATCAGCGCGCGGTCCCCGGTGCGATCATAGTAGGCTTCGGCCAACATGAGAAACAGCGGAGTGGCGTCGACGGTCCCGTAATAGCGAGCAAAGGGAATCTCGTTCAGATTAGCCATCTCCCCATGTCGAAGCTCGTGCAAAATCTTTCCTGGCTCGGCCTCCCGGGCTGGATCGATCTCGATCGCTTGCGTGCTTGCCAGAAATTCCAAAACTCCCTTGGCTAGGGCGGGCTCGACCCATAACATTTCAAGCGCGGTAATAATACCATCGCGGCCGAAGACGGTACTGAACCAAGGAATGCCGGCATAAGGATAATTGGACTCGGGGTTGCCAACGGTCATCACTTGCACATCGGCCGAGGAGCGTTTGACCCAATCGTTGAAACGCGAGTTGGAACTCACCAGGCGCGGGCGGCTGCGCGATAAGGCCTTCATTTCTGCCTCGGCTCGGCCCATGGCGCGCGGATAGCTAACGTCACGCCGTGCGGGCTGAGAGTTCTCACAGGCGACGCTTAGCCAGAAGGTCATCTCCTGCTTGGGCTCAAGCTCAAAATGAAAGTTCATCTCTCCATCTATGACGCGCTCCGGATGGGGTTCACAGTGAATCCGCGTGCGGCGGGTCACTCCGTCCAAGCCTTCACACCCGAGCACCACGTAATCAGAGCCGATTTCCGGTTCGAGCCTGCGTCCGCTTCGTTCCCGGGTCATGCCACGAACTTCGAAGATGTCCGCGAAATCGGCGGCAAAGGAAACATTCATTGGGATCGAGAGTGCCTGCATCCCATAATTGACAAACTTGAACTCCTCATAGCTGCTCCCACGCCAGAGAAACTTCGAACGCAACAAATGTAGGCTACCGCGATGAATGACCACGGTATTCCCGCGCGAGACGTCAAGATTAGCCAAGTCAGCGGTGAAGAGGAAGTTATTGGGCTCAATCGTCGAGCTTAGAAGGAGCGGGCGCTCATTCCATAAATGGACCAGGAGCTCAGACAAATAGCGGGTGCCTTCGAAGAAGATGCCTTGTTCGCCCAAGCCACCTGGGCGAATGTCGCCTAAACGATCAAAGACGGCAAAAATGGTGCCGTATTTGAGCACCCGCGGACGATCGTCGGCGGGCGAGGACTTGGTGGCTATGTAGTACTGCTGGGAGACGTTAACTTCATCCAATTCAGAACTCCGTCCCGCACCGCCAGCGGGGCTTTTTTGCGATTGGCCAGGCGCTCGTAGATGCGCAAATAATCGACGGTCATACGATTCGAGGTGAAGCGCTGCTCGAAGTGCCGGCGAATTTTCTTGCGGTCGAGTTTGCTTACATGCTCCACAGCTGCGACTGCGCTCTCGATGTCAGAAACGATCGAACCGGTGATTCCGTCCTTCATGACCTCGGGAACCGAACCGAAAGGATACGCGATGACTGGAGTTCCGCATGCCATGGCTTCAATCATGACAATACCAAACGGCTCCGGCCAGCAAATCGGAAACAGCACGGCGGCAGCTTCGCCCAAAAATTGATTCTTCTCCGGATAACCTATCTCTCCCAGAAATTCCACCTGAGGTAATTTCAACAGGGGACGAATGCAGGTGTCGAAGTATTCCTGATCCGCTTTGTCGATCTTGGCGGCGATTTTGATGGGCATCCCCGCACGTTGGGCTATCTCAATGGCTTGATCAAGACCCTTCTCGGGAGAGGTGCGGCCCAAGAAGGCCAGATACTTCCCCCCCTGGGCATACATTTTATACAAGTCTCGGGGCATCCCATGATGCACCGTACCTTGCCAATTCAAGTGCGGCAGAGGATCGCGCTGCGAATCAGATATCGAGACTACCGGCATCTCCGCATAGATCTGGTAAAGGGGATTAAGGTCGGGGATATCGAGACGCCCGTGCAGAGTGGTCACATGAATATAAGTTTCCCGGGAGCTGACGGGAAAATGAAAATAATCAATGTGAAAATGCAGGACATCGAATTCATCCTTTTCTTGCAGCACCTTTTCAAGCAGCACCACCTGGTGCGCCAGCTGATCGACGCAGTGCGGCGCCAGGCGCAATGACTGGGCGGAGCAAGGTACCAGACGTGCGGTAGTCATCGAGTCGCCGCTGGCAAAAAGCGTCACCTCGTGCCCCAGCCGTACCAATTCTTCAGTCAACCAGGAAACCACCCGTTCCGTGCCCCCGTAGGTCTTGGGAGGAACACTCTCAAACAGCGGTGCGATCTGTGCAATTCTCATCTTCGCTCTCGCAATCCTCGTGCCGCCGGCCGGTTCTCTTTTCTGGTCGTGGCGTCGAGCTAAAAGCGGGCCCGGTTACTGGGTTGAATTTGGCGTAGGAACTACTTAGTCAGCTGGAGGCTACCCATCCGCCGCTGGCGCCCACGGCGTTATGTTAGCTGTAATACAATCAATAGCTTACCGGGATTTACCGCAATTGGCCATCCGGTGAATTCTGTAGAACGTATAGGGGGCGGCAGGTTGGATTAACAAGCCACACACCCGCGGGTTCTCAGCTGAGAGTCACCAGACGCCTTTGTCGTCTCCCGTCAATCGATAGGCGACTAAGGCGGAGAGCGCCAGAGGGGGGAGCAGAGGCAGACGCGACATCGCCCGCAGGTCACGATGCCGGCTAGCGCTCAGCAACTGTGATCCGTAGAGGCCGGCGGCCGGACGCATAGGAACACGCAGGAAATCACCGCGAAAACGTAGCTGGAGGTCAGGCGAACAAGCGCAGGAGACTACCTCGCGGGGAATTTCCAACCGACCTCCGTAGCTGGTCACATACTTAGAGACGAGCACCAGAAAAGTTGCCACTCCCGGCCAGATTCCGCCGATTTCTGCTCCGCGACGCAACTCGTCAAAGTCCACTGCTCCATTTTCCAACAGAGCAGAGACGTCGGCGATGTCACATAGGCGAAAGTAGAAATGGCGATACATGCGCTGCAACGTGGAAATCAGAATGCGCTCTTCCGGAGCCGGCACGGAAAAGCGTCGGCCGTTAACCGTCTTGCTGACGCTGCGCTCAAGCACCCGGGCGGCCATGAGCCGTTGCTCCCCCGTTTGCCCCAGATAGCGCACATGCACCTCGACCAATTCCGATAAGCCGGGTACGCGAAAATTCCATTTGTTGGCCAGGCGATCTCCCCAACTGCGGGGTTCTAGGCTGGCTCTAAGCTTCTCTTGCATCACCGAGATGACCTGTTCCGGGGAGCCGCTGGTGTAAAGGTCAAGATCGGAGCCAAGGTCGGGCCAATGATCCAACGACTTAATCACGCTGACCGAGCATCCTGACAACTCGAGCGCTTCAACAATGGCGTACAGCCACTCCACCGCTTGCCAGATGCGTCTCCGTTCTTTTTCGCGTGTTACTCGCCAGCGTTCCGTGAGAGGTCTTGTTTTTGCTCCTCCGCTTAGCTGTTCCATGACTTGAGCGGCGCGAACCGTGACATGATGAAGATCGGCTAACTTGATCAGCTCCTCGCTTGCCGCCTCCGTCAGGCCAAGGATCTCAACGAGCTCGCCCCGAACGGCGCTTAGATCTTCAAGCGGCGAACAGAAGTCGCCACGATATGCTTGCATGATTAACCGCGATAGCAGCGTGATCGAATCCGGTGATGGTGAGACTTGATTCATATAAGCGAGTCGGATAGGCCCCCGGGCGCTTCGATGTGAGCTTTTGCCCCAGGGTTGGTCATTCTTACTGGCGCTGGGCAACTTGGGTCTTTTCCCCAGCCGGGCAATCCGAAACTCCATTTTCAATCTGCGTGCCCTCTTCGTAATCATTCCAAGTGGCGATGAGCAAGAAAGGAATGGGATGCTCGCTATCGTACTGATGAAAAATCCTTAAGGTATCTTCAAAGGTCTGTCCGCAGCGGCGGTCGATGTGTCGGTTTAAGCTCCAGGAGGCTTTGCTGTCATTGAATCCGGGCCAAGCCGCGCCCACGATGATCTTGCCTGGGTGTTCCTTCATGCCGACGTAAAAGTGTTCGAGATACTGCTTTCCCCAATCGCCGCCTTTCGGATCCCAGGCCTGGTCAGGATGGACCCAGGCGTAGTAGCCGTCAAAGTCTTTCTCGTATTGCGGGGGAGGATCATCTTTGTAGAGCAAGATGGGAGGATTGACCCATTGCTGAACTGCCTGGCGAACGCGGTCCCAATCTGTATTTCCGCGTTTAGGAAAGACAAATATTATGGGGTGGCCATCGTAGGTCACATACGCCTGACGGGCGGGGGCATCTGGACCAATGTAATCACGATAGGCTTTCTCGAAAGCCTCGAGCGTTTCGTCGGTGGCATGACCATTATCTTCCTCGGTTTCGTCATACATCAGGCAAACATGAAAATGGTCGTCCCGCGCTACCTGTTCAAGGAGCGCGTAGCTGCGGTCCTCAAATGGTTGGCGCTCGCCATACCAGTCGACGGCAAAGCCATAGATGCCCATTTGTTTGGCTTTTTGAATTTGCTTGTGCAGCACCGCGGGATCTTGCGTCGAGTATCCAACGTTAATGTGCTCCGGGTAGCCAAACCAGGGCTGGTAATCAGCCAGAATGCGAGTGGGTTGCCGAACTCCTCGAGTTGCCTGACGGATCGATTGCCGAACTGAAGCGCGATAACAACCACTGGTTTCGGTGACCAGGAATAACCCAGCCCACAACAACAAAATTATTGACAGATATCGCATGGAGACAGAGGGGCCGGTTTGTGAAATTTGCATCCGCAAACGCTTTTCCGAGTGGCCGTCACTCAGGCTTGGCCGGGGACAGAGCTTCGAGGTCTCGCACCAGCCAGCGATCCGCTCCTGGAGTCATGAGCACCATGTAATCTACAATCATCGCCTCCTGATAGACGACCTTGTCTTCGTCGAGGATCTGTAGTTGAGCATGAACATGGTCTTTGAGCTCCAGGGCGTCGCCTGCAGGAGAGTAGAAGACGGCCTCGAGTTTATGGCCGCCGTCGACATAGCGAGTGCGCAGGCGCGCCCCGATTTGGGTTTTAATGCGGCTGGCGAGATCGTCTTTTGCCAGTCCAGTCCAGTAAGCGTCGAGCAGCTCGGAACGGTTCTCCTCGAGCGCCCGTTCCATGGACTGCCATGCCAAGGCATAGTCGCGAGGCACGCTTTTTGCGGTCAGATCCTCGATAGGACGGGGTTGAATGTTGTCCGCGCTGAGTTCGACCCGGGGAAGCTCACCGGCAGAGACGGAAAACCTCAACAGCAGGAGCCCCGCAACCCAGATTGTCAGGAAGATAAAAAACGAACGCAGCTGGTTTTTCATGCTATCCGCCGGTGACCTCAAGATCGTTTCCTGTGACCACACCGGAAGCAACCGAGATACGGGCGCGGCCCTTAATCGGCATGGTGATTTTGGCAATGCCTCGTTTGATAGGAACATCCACGGTGGTCTTTCCCCCCATGTCGGTCATGGTGAAGCTCACCACCGTGCCATCGGGCACTGGGTTGCCGGAGCAATCACGAACCGGATCAGTTTCAACCAGCAGTTCACGATTGACTCGGCTGGCCTTGATTCGCAGATTGCAGGCATCAGATGCTACCTGCTGAACCACCCGCACTTCGCTGGCATGACCAACCGACGCTCCGATTCGCGTGATTCCCTCCTTTCGCGCCGAGGTCATCGTGACCCAGGCGACTCCGTGTTCACTCTGCCGCGTTGCTCTCAGTTCACTTCCATCCTTGGGCAGGATCGTGAATTCGACCGGAGCCGACTTCAATACCAGATTGCGAAAGTTGTCGAAGACAAAAGCCACGGTGGTGATGCCGTTGCTCATGGCCACGGGAACTCGCGAAGGATGGACCAGCAGGCTAAGCCGATTCGGAGCCGCCGCAATGACTGAGAAATTGGTTGCCGTACAGCCATCGGAGGCGCAGAGAATTGCCAGGTAGCGCCCGGCGCGCTCCAGTTCATCAGCGTCAACGGAAATCTGGGAGCCCATCTGAATGTCGCGCTTGCTTACCTTGGCAGGCCCGATTAGGTAGAACGTGCCCCGCCCGGAACCGTTCGTGGCAATGGCAAGGCTAGTTCCGGCGGTTACTTGGGCGGGAGCATGCATCTCGGCCGCCCACGCGCTGAGGCTTGCGACCATTACCAGCAGAATTGGAAAGCCTGGCTTCATGTTTGCGCGGTGGTGTTGAAATGGTTCACGACGACACGGTAGCTATGAACGTTTTTTGCCACTTCGGCCGGGAGATCCACAGCAAAGGGAACGGGAACTTGGGGCAGGAGTGCCTGCGCAACGTATCCATCGGAGACCCAGATGACTTTGCCGTTGCTGTCGTAGTAAGCGGCGATGACATGGGGGATGTTGACCACCTGCCCACTCTCATTCACCAGTTGGCCGCTCAGGACTTGCTTGCCCAGCGGATCGGTTTCGATTTTTTGCTGACTGATTTCAATGACCGGATCGGCGCTCGCGCTTTCGAGCAACGCTTTCACATCCATGCGCACTTTTTTCACCCGCTCGAGCCGTAGGTTGGGAAAGTCGATGCGATAGGGCGAGACCTGTTTCGGCAGCAAGGTGTGGGAGATTTTGTCAAAACTGCTTTCTTGTGCCAGCTCAGCACCGCTCGCGTCTAGAAGCGTGGCCCCAACATTCACGTAGGCGGGCACCGAGTCTTCGTTAACCACTTCCCCCACCAGTACGACGCTATCGGGTCGCGAGATGGCGTTCATGGAAATAATGCGCACCTGCGGAGAGTCGACGCTTTGCACCCCCCAATCATCGCCATCCCGAGGGTTAATGACATCCCAGCGCAAATAATTCACCGGAATGACTTGGGGGGGCAGCTTGGGGGTGGGATTCACCGGCCAAAGGACCTTCCAGGTTTCACCCCTACGTTCAAGCTTGATGTCGCGCACATCATCGAGCGGGCCCACGGCGGTTGTGTAATGCAGCCGCGCCCGCACCGATGCCTCCTGCGCGTCCGTGCGTAGTCCCCACACGTCAAAGGTTTCAAGCGATGCGTAAGTCAAAAGGCTTCCATCGCTTCCGTTGAACTCACGAATGAAGGTCTTCTTGTCGACGTCGCTGCGATTGGCCAGCTGCTCATAGGCCCGTTCGAAGTTGCGGTCCTGGATCTCGGATAGTAGGAAGCGAGCTGCCTGCTCGGGCGTGCTGGCGCTACGCATCTGGCGACGCTCTCCCCCGCCTGATTGGAACCACGCCAAGACCACAAAAAGGCCCGTGGCAAGGACAATAAAAACGGCCAAAACATTTTTCATCAGCGAACCTCGCTCACTAAGGCGCCTTCTCGGTCCGGTGCGGGAAAGGAAAGCAGCATGTCGGAACGCAAGCGGGCGCGGTCAGGAATCAGAAACCAAAATAGAATTGCCAAAATACTGCAGCCAAGGGGCAACGTACCCCATAGCAAGCCCTCAAGCGCCGTAGGCATAGCATCGGAAGGGAAAGGGCGGGCCGGCGGGACGTCTTCCTTCGACCAGGTGCTGATAGAACCATTGTCGTAGCTTTCGACTTTCTTCCAGCCGGCAAAGCTCACTAAGGGCTCGTAGTAGGAATCGTGAATAAAAATGTATTTCAGACCGTAGTGGTTGGCATGGCGCAGCATCATGCGCAGGGCTTCCATACCCGCCGTACCAAAGAATTTCGCACTGGTGAGTTGTGCCGTGCCATAGTGCGTGAATTCGGGAAGCAGGCGCGCGGAGTTATATTCTCCGTCTACGCTATTGGCGACGGTATAAGTGGACACTTTCGATAGCGCATTGCCAAAACCCAAGGTCAAATAACGGAAGCGATCGTGACCGTCACGGTTGAGAAAAGCATCAACCGGATCAACATTCAGATTCGCGCTAGAGGTAAAGGGACTGAGCGCCAGCCAGGCCATGGGTAAAATCACGGTTACGAGCGCCGCCAACGCTAAGCCAACCACCGCGGTTCGCCGGTAGCGATCGACCAACCGCTCCGCCAGCAAGCCCACGATTGGCAAAGACATCAATGCGGCCGAGAGCGTGAAGCGCTCGAAGGTGAGGATTTCAAAGGCGCGCCCCAGGAGCCATTTGGGTACCGGAGTCGTTCCCCCGAGACCGAAAAGGAATGTGATCCAAAATCCTAGTACCAGAGGACGCAGCCTTCGATTGCGAGCGCCGTACCAGACCAGGAAGGGCATGGCCAGGAGCAGCATGCCGTAGGGAACGAAGAAGTAGTTGGTTAAGTAATCTAGGTTCAGGAGCAGGTTGGTGCGGCTGGCATGATAAATCGGCATTTGGCGAATTGGGTGGCGGATAATAGCCAGCCAGTAGGGAAGCAACACGACCCCAAGCCCAATTCCCGCGAGTATGGCAAAAGCCACTGCTCGGATCGCGACCGCCAGCGAGCTTCGTTCCTCGCCACGGTCGATGATGGCGAGCCAAAGCACGGGAAAAGCAAATAAGATAGAGCCGAAGAGCAAAGTTACGTGGTGAACGGCCCCGGCCGTCAGCGTGAGGGCCAAGCCTTTCAGAAGCGCCGTGACATCAGCGGAGCGAGACCAGTCATAGAAATATGGCACCGCCAGCAGATATAAGGGGGCGGACAGGGTCGTCGGCAGCTGACCCGCGGAGTACACCAAGAAGGTCAAGGCGCCCAAAAATACGCTAAACAATGATGCGTAGCTGCTGGCACGCTCATTCACCCACAGGCGAGCATAGCGGTAAACGCTGACCGGGATTAACAGCACGGCGGTCATTTGCACCAACAAGTAGGCCATGCGCAAACCGAACACGTAGGAGAGCAAAGCAATCCATTGATGGCTTAAAGGAGGGTAGGTGGTTTGGGAGAATCCCGCGAACCATTTTGGGTTCCACGGATCGAACCAGTGATGAGCATAGTGCGAAGCGAAAAATACGTGAAAGTTTGCGTCGTAGGAGGTTGTGAACGGTACCTGCAGCGCGAGCAGTGGACCGTGAATGGCCAGCGCGAGCAATACGATGAAGCGCAGCGGAACAGGTCGCGACAAATAGCTCGTCTCCACAGTAATTTGCTTCCCCCCACTCAAGAATGTGAGCACCCGCTTGGATTCAACTTCGGCGACTAAGGTTTGCTCAGGGCGAGCTCAGTCGTTTGGGCCGAGAAACGCGACAAGTCCCTTGGGTTGTGGAGTTTCGAGCTCTCAGGTGCATCTCAGAATCCAACCGCAATTTCCTGCCCTGCATCTGAAACGTCGGTCGTCGCGGAAGGGGAGAAATCGGGACTTTGCGGGGATTACTACCGCGATTCGACCACGCACCGCACCCATGGATAGAAAAATCATTTCTATGGTCCTGTTGCTAATGGCATCTGGCCTGATTCAAGGCCAGACGTTTGAAATTCATCAGCCAGCAAGCGCGCAAAAAGGAAAATCAAGGAGCAGCGCGCCCCAAAGCTCAGAATCGAACAATACTCTCGGTTGGGGATCGAGCATTGAAGTAGCGCGAGAGGCACGCACGGTGCGACAAGCTCTTGAGCGCGGGGACTATCGTACCGCGGTAAGCTCTGCCAATCGCGCCGCCAACTCCGCGCCCCAGAATGCCGACCTCTGGTTTTTATTGGGATATGCCGCCCGGCTGAGCGGTGATTACCGACTGTCCCTCGAGGGCTACCGGCGGGGCTTGGCCAGAAAACCTGCTTCGATCGAAGGGCTTTCCGGAATGGCGCAAACCTACGCCAAGATGGGACGGCAAGCCGAAGCCCAAGACTTGCTGAAAAAAGTTCTTGCCGCCAACCCGAAGAGTGTGACCGATTTGGAGTTGGCGGGAGAGCTGGCCATGAGCGAAGAGCCAAACACGGCCCTCGACCTTTTGAAGCGGGCCGAGGCGCTTCAGGCAAACGCCCGCACCGATTTGCTGATTGCGCGTACCTATCAGAAACTTAATCAGCCCGAGGCCTATAAGCAGTATTTGAATCGTGCCATCGCTCGCGCGCCCGAGGATCCGAGCATCCTGCGGGCGGTTGCTAGCTTCTACCGGGACAACGGCAACTATGACGAGGCGATCGCCTTATTGCAGAAAGCGGTTGCCCGCAGTCGCGACACGCTCGCTGAATTGGGCTATACCTATGGATTGGCGGGTAAGAAGCGGGAAGCGGCAGACGCCTATTCTCAGGCGGCCAACCGCGTGCCCAGCGACCCGGGACTGCAACTAAGTGCGGCTCAGGCGCTGGTTTCAGTGGGTGGATTTGAGCAGGCGAGCGCCTTTTTAAAGCGCGCCGAGGCCGCCGATCCTAATAGCTATCGCCTGCATTCGATACGGGGAGAAATCTACAGCCTCCAGGACCAAAACGAGGAGGCGGTCAGAGAGTATCAAATCGCGCTCCGTAACTTGCCCGAGGCAGTTCCTGAAGGTCCGCTCTACCCAGTATCGTTGCACCTTAGTTTGTCGGAAATTGAGCGCCGCCTCGATCAGGCAACCGAGGCGAATAACGAATTGGAAGCCGCTCGCCGCACGCTGATGAGCATCCCCGGTACCGACCAGCAGACGCGACCGGAATACTTGCGCCTGCGGGCTCTGATTGAGGAAGGTTCCAATGACATGGCCTCTGCCGAGCGCGACCTGAAGGAAGCGATGACGCTTGATGCCAACAACATCAATCTTCAGCTCAATTACGCCAACCTATTATGGAAACTCAATCGATCCGAGCAGGCGCTTGAGCAATACAAGCACGCCCTCATGCTCGATCCCACAAACCACGCCGGGCTGACCGCTCTTGGATATCTTTCGCGTGATTTGCGCGACCCGGTCTCGGCCGAGAAGTATTTCTTAAAGCTAAAGGATCTTTACCCGAGCGATTACGTCCCCTATTTTGCCTTGGGAGATCTTTATACTGCCACCCGGCAATACGATCGCGCTCAAGCCAGCTACGAACGGGCGCATGAGCTGGCGCCCCGCAACCCGCTCGTGGTCGCCGGGGGAATTAACTCGGCGCTTGAGGCTCCTGGCCATCAGCTCGAGGTGGCAAAGCGTTGGATCGCGCGCGCCTCGGCCACCCCGATCATCAATGACAATCCCCAGGTCATGCGCGAGGAAGAGCGCTATCTGAGTTTCAGCGGAAACTACCAGGCCTCGGCTGAGCTCGGCTACAAGGTCATCCGCCTGTTGCCGCGTGATCCGGAAGCTCCGGTGTACCTGGCCTACGATCTGCTCTTTCTGAACCGCTACGACGAAGCATACAAAGTCGTCCAGGAATTCGAGCCGGTCCTTCCCAAGGATAAGGATCTTCCCCTGGTGGCCGGCTATGTAAACGCGCATACCGGCCATCCGCGCCAGGCGGAGGCAGATTTTACCCGTTCCTTGGCACTTGATTCTAACGACGCCACCGCCTACATGAATCGGGGTTATGTGCGCAACGATCTTCGCGAGGCCACCCGGGCCATCCAGGATTTTGAGGCGGCCCTGAAGTTGCGGCCCGATTATGG
>JAFAPG010000464.1 GCA_019247235.1 Acidobacteriota bacterium | reverse complement strand
AAAGACCAGATCAGCCCCGCATTTGGCCAGTCCGTGCAGGGACTGCAGGCGCCCGTCAAGAACGTAATAAAATGGCTCGTGTCCCAGCCTGGTTAGCGCCTCAAAGATCTCTTCGCGATCCTCTTTTTCTTTGCGCTTGCGACCGCTGTCGGCCGCCTTTTCTGATTCAGGCGGCGCCTCCTCGCTCCAGACCTCATAAAGCACAGCGACTTTCAGCTTGTCGCCCATTACCCCTCCCTAACTCAAGCTTGAAATGACTTGCTGCGCGCCAGATGGTTCATTACCAGGGTCGTCGCAAATACCGTAAATTCAGACAGCTGTTCGGATTCCTTGCGGCGATCGACAGCGAGCCCCATCTCGGCGCTGCGCTTCTCAATAGCCTCCATCAATCTCTTCACCCTTGGCCGTTGCATGGCCGTCCAAATGGCGATTTGATCCACCAGGTTCTTGCGATGGCGCCGGAGAAAAGCCTCCGCTGGCTCGGAGCTTCGCTTGCTCTTTGCAGAGCGAAAGATACTGGCCAGATCGCTGTCTAAATTGTCTTCAGGCAGAGGAGCCTGTTCGCCGCAATGGCGGTAAAACTCGGCCACCGTCATTTCCATCTCTGCCACCGTAATGTCGGGCGTTCCCCGCTTGCGCAAGGGATCGGAATTCCCTAGCTGGCGAGCGATACGATCCATGTACTCTAATTTTGCCATTGCGCCCCAACCTCGATAGCGCTTGCGCCATCCTGAGCGGGGGGTAATCCAGACGGCAAAAGTTTCAGCGAAATCCTCATCCGGATGCTTCTGCGCGTACCATCCCGGCAGGTACCGCACGTAGTCCTTCGAGAACAGCACCGGGCGATAGTTGTCGCGATAGGGGCGGCGGTAAGACCCGAACAACTGCTTCCATTCTGGCGTGCGATGAAGCTTGTAGGCGTAATTAAAGGCGTGCCCCGCCTCGTGGCGCAGGTACATCATGGTTTCCCGGCTGTCCTCAAGATCGTTGTGTTCTCCTTCAATTTGCGCCAAGTCGGGCCTCGCCAGGTAAAAAGGGATGCCAATGATTGGTTCTCCGGAAGGGCAGCCCCACTCATCGGTCAAGTAGCACGGCGGCCGGAATTTCATAATTTTTTTTTGCTCCAGCTCGCGATAGAGCCGCTTGACCAGCTCCTCGACGGCTGACCCTTCAATGCTCAGTCCTAAATCGCAGATCCTCGTGTCGAGGAGACTGGGCGACTGAGCTTCCGCCTGTTGGTTCCCATCCATCGCCTGCACACTCAGTCTATCGAGCTTTGTCTCCGAGCGGGACAAAAGGGAGGAATCAAAAGATAAAACATAGCGATTGGCTCCAGCAAAAGGAAGATCACCTTCGGCCAGAGACGGCGGTTTGGCAGAGAGCCTACCCAAGGGATAGAGAACGCCCCAGGGCAAAGAAAGTTGCTGTTGTCTTCGGGTGATCGCGGTCAGTTGCACCGGCTGGTGTTAGCTTAGCCGGATTAATTGAAAGGCCGGATATTTGTCGACAACGGTCGAGAAAGCCTGAGGAGACGAGCCGGCGGCCAAAGGAAAGTACCGTTCGACCTCGCGGCGGAACTGATCTAAGTACGCTTTAAGGACTTTCAGTTTCTCCTCGCCCTCAATGGCGCGCAATCGATAGCGAGCCCGGTGCCGTCCTTTTTTAAGCGTTACCTCCTGACTAACCTCGGCATTACGAACCCACTGCGTACGCCCCCGCGGGGCAACCAGGTACTGCTGGCCTCCCAGTTCAAGTAGATTGATGGGCGTCGACTGCAGCTTACCGGATTTTCGTCCTTTGACCTGAAGCAAATAGTTTGAGGAAAATCCAAGGCCTAAACCCACCAAGAATCCGAAGAATCGATTGAATACTCGTTCACTGCCGCTCGGCGCACGAAAGTCGCGATCAAGGTCCATACACCAGATTCTAGCGACTATGGCATCCTAGGAGGGAGCAAAGTGCTGTCGAGAGGGGCAAAGGCAATGAGGACAATATCCGTCACAGGCGGCTCCCTGGCCATGATGCTAGTCGTGGTGCTTACCTTACCCACACGAGCTGTGACCCCGGCGGTTCCACAGTTACCCAGGCCCGGCACCGTCAGTATGTCGCGGGAGGATCAAGAAAAACTTGGATTACAGGCCATGGCAGAAGTCTATAAGCAGATGCCGGTTTTGCCCGACTCCAGTCCCATTACTGAATACGTGCAGCAACTGGGGAGGAAGCTGGTCACGCAAATTCCCCAGCAGTACACCTGGCCGTATCAGTTTCATGTTGTCCAGCAAAAAGAGATTAATGCTTTTGCCCTGCCCGGCGGCCCCATTTTCATCAATATTGGCACCATATCTGCCGCCCAAGATGAAGCCCAGTTGGCCGGAGTCATGTCGCATGAGATGTCCCACGTTTACATGCAGCATTCAGCCAAGGCCGCTACCTCTACCAAGCGCACTATCACCGAGGTACTGGGTGCCGCGGCCGGGGCTCTCGGCGGACGCGTACTCGGCGGCCTGGCTCAGCTTGGGGCTGGCGCCTTGATTCTGAGATACTCTCGCGAGGATGAAGCCCAAGCCGATGCCGTGGGCGCCATCATCATGTATAAGGCGGGATACGATCCGGTTGAGCTGGCCAATTTCTTCGAGGTTCTTAGCAAGCAGGGCGGAGGTCCGCCCCAGTTTCTGAGTGATCACCCCAACCCCGGCAACCGCACCGCTGCCATCGAGAAGGAAGTACGAAACTGGCCAACCAAGCCGTTTGCCCACGACAGCGAGTCATTTCAAAGCGCCAGAAAGCAGGCCGATGGCGTTCGGGCCTACACCGGGCAACAAATTGCTGACGGAGCGAAACAAGGACTTTGGGCCAAACAGAATATGCGAGCGGGCGCTGTGCCCTCGAGCGTTCAGCAAGACGTCTCAACCACCGCCCAGGGGCCGGCACTTGAAGACGTAAGTTTCGAGCAAGTCCGGCCGAGCAGTCAGTTCACGGAAGTGCACCAGAACGGATTCAGTATTTCCTATCCGGCGAACTGGACGACGATGTCTGGCCGGAACTCAATTACCATCGCACCGAAAGGGGCGGTTGGCTCGAACGCTGTTGCCTATGGCGTCATTGCCAGCGTCGCCCAAGATCCCGATGCCGGCTCTCTCGACCAGGTCGCGCAGGATCTGATCCAAAACCTGGAGCAGTCCAATCCAGGTCTGCGACTCAGCGGCTCGATTCGCAGCCTGGACGTGAACGGAACCTCAGCTCGCTCGGCCGAGCTCGCGGGCAATTCACCGCTTCAGCAAAATGCAACACCTTTGCCGGAGCGAGATTGGTTGGTGCTGGTGCCAGGCTCGGGTGGCACCTTTCTGGATTTGATCTTCATCGCCCCGGAGCGAGATTTTGCCGCGCTCCAGCCGACCTATAAGCGCATGATCGACAGCCTACGCCTGGAGTAGGGCAGCCGGGTCAATCTCACTTCTCCGCCACTTGGCCGCCAATCGTCCAGTAACCAGACTGGAAATAGAGGAGCGGCTT
>JAFAPG010000444.1 GCA_019247235.1 Acidobacteriota bacterium | reverse complement strand
CGTGCTCTGGTCGCTCGAACCCACACCCTACCATCAGCAAATTCTTTGCTTCCCCAATGTTCATCCGCATACCGGGTGTCGTGCTTTGGGGGGACAACACTACGAGGTCTGGTGGGGCAGCGCCCTTTCGTGATTAGCAGGAATTGTGGGTCGCGATATCGGGCGACGATCGGCATAGGTGCCTTGTGGACCTGGTAGCAAGCTCTGTGCGCCGACGGGTGCGATGGGTTCCCCTCGCGAAGCGTTTATGGCGTTTTGCTCGCTTCCTCCTGCCATAAGCGAGAAGGATACTCCGTCGAGCGCCTTAAGCACGAAAATTCTCTCGTTTCTCCAGAAACAACCAGCGCCAGCGACAGCTCCTGACATCTATTGACCTGACGCCAGCCGTGAACCGTCTAATAGACGGGTTATCGCCGGCCTAAAACGACGCGAGAGGAAGACCTTGTTGCGAAATATTCTGCTTGTCCCCTTAGTTCTCATCATCTGTCTTGACGCCGGGGCGCAAAAAAATGATTTCGGATTGACACTGGGAGGCTATCTCGCCGCCAGCAATCCCCTTAATATCGGAGCGGCTTGGGCGATTGAAGCGACGTACGCCAGGCGATTCCTGTCGCTACCGGTGGTCTCGATCTCTGGGGAGCTCCCCTGGGCGACTTCGTTTCAATCGTCGATCCCGACCTTCAATGGGACCACGTTGGCGCGGAGCTATACCTCGCTCTTCATCACTCCGGGTCTGCGACTTCGGCTCGCGCCTTCCTTCCTTGTGTCCCCATATGTTTCGGCAGGTCTGGGTTATGGCCGCTTCAATCGCCAGCTGTTAAATGGCACCACCAGTCCGGAAGGGACATTTGCTTTGGATGTCGCCGGCGGCCTTGACCTCAAGGTTCTTCCATTTGTCAGCTTGCGGGGCGAGCTCCGAGATTTCAATTCGAGCACCTTCGGGTTTCAGTCGCTTATCTCGGGTGGAAGGCAAAATAATGTATTTCTCACCTTTGGTCTAGGCGTTCGATTTTGAACTCTCAGACTCGGTGAGGCTGCGCCTCAATGAAGGCTCAGGTTTTTGACCTGTAGGCTCCGCCCGGTGCCTGTTCCCGAAATGCCCGAGCCTCCGGGCGCCGGGTGAGCGCCTAAGGCGAGTAAAATGAGCACGGCGAAAAGCTAATTAAGTATCGATGGCATCGGCGGCGACATTACCCGCGGGCGGAGCCAGTGCGAGCGCAAAGGCAACAACGCGCTGCGTATTGGTGCTGTTTGGTGCCTCGGGCGACCTCACCAAACGAAAGCTGGTTCCAGCACTGTTCAATTTGGCGAAGGCCAATTTATTACCCAGCGACTTTGCCGTGCTCGGGGTGGCCTTCGACGATCTAAGCCTGGAACAGTTTCGTACCCAAGTGACCTCATTCCTCGATCCTGCCGATCAGGCCTTGCAGATACTGGCTTCCTTTAAGCAGCGGCTGTTCTATGAGCGCGGAGATTTTTCCGACCCGGTGACCTACGAGTCACTCGAGAAGCGTCTGACCGACCTCGATCGCCAATACAACACCGAGCGCAATTATCTTTTTTATCTCGCCACAGCACCCAAATTTTTCGGGCCTATTGTGCTGCAGCTCGGACAGCGGCAGCTTTCGCGCCAGGATAATGGTCACTGGCGCCGCGTTGTGATTGAGAAGCCCTTTGGTAAGGACCTGGATTCAGCGAGAAGCTTAAACCGACAGATCAGGTCCGTTCTCGCCGAAAATCAGATTTACCGCATCGATCATTACTTGGGGAAAGAGACCGTCCAAAATATTCTGGTATTTCGGTTTGATAATGCCATTTTCGAGCCCATCTGGAATCGCCGTTACATCGACCATGTACAAATCACAAATGCGGAGACGGTAGGAGTCGAGCAGCGAGGTGGATACTTCGATACTGCCGGTACACTGCGTGACATGGTTCCCAACCATGTTATGCAGCTGCTCAGTTTGACAGCCATGGAGTCGCCGGTATCTTTTCAGGCTGACGCGGTTCGGGATGAACAAGCCAAGGTTTTGCATGCGGTGCAGATTCTTGACTCCGAGACCGTGTTGCATGACTGCGTGCGCGGCCAGTACGGCGACGGGGTAATCGAGGGCCATCGATTGCCTGCCTATCGTGCTGAGCCGGGAGTCTTACCGGAATCAAAGACCGAGACCTTTGTGGGTGTGAAGCTCACGATTGATAACTGGCGCTGGGCGGGAGTGCCGTTTTATTTGCGGACCGGAAAACGTCTCTCCCGGCGCCATACCGAGATCACGATTCAGTTCAAAAAAACGCCCTTTGAGCTGTTTCGCAACGTTCCCGTTAAGAAACACTCCAATCAATTAGTCCTCCAAATTCAGCCGGTGGAAGGTATTTCTTTGAGCTTTGGAGCTAAGATTCCCGGACCGATTTTGCGGGTTGGATCGGTGGACATGAGTTTTGAGTACTCGAAGTATTTCGGAACCGCAGCCTATACTGGCTATGAAGTGTTGCTTTATGACTGCATGATTGGTGATGCCACGCTGTTTCAGCGTGCGGATATGGTCGAAGCGGGTTGGACCATCGTGGACCCGATTTT
The DNA here is from genome assembly GCA_019247235.1 of Acidobacteriota bacterium. Lineage (GTDB taxonomy): Bacteria > Acidobacteriota > Terriglobia > Terriglobales > Acidobacteriaceae > Gp1-AA145. Next base: position 109 of record JAFAPG010000444.1, on the reverse strand, counting down.
AGATGTCTGGACCGCCTTGCCTCCACGCAGGTTTCCCAACTACGCTGCCGGTAGTTGGGGGCCGAATGAGGCGGATGAACTCCTGATACGCGATGGACGCGAGTGGAGG